>JBLHOD010000205.1:0-3549 GCA_047622545.1 Polaribacter sp.
GATTTACTTGGTGTTAATTTTTCTGAAGGATGATTATGACATACAATAATACCAACAGTTGCCAACTCAACTGCTTTTTTAAACAACAATCTTACATCAACCATTGTGGCTGTTATTCCTCCTTTACTTAATTGTTTCTTAGCAATTACTTTGTTTGAGTTATTTAAATACAATACCCAAAATTCTTCATGTTGTAATTCTCCAATAATTGGTTGTAAAATTTGAAAAGCATCTTTACTACTTTTTATGATTGGCTTTTTTTCAACTTGTTCAAAATGTCTTCTTTTTCCTAATTCTAAAGCCGTAATAATACTAACTGCTCTTGCTTCTCCTATCCCTTTAAACTCTTTTAATTGTTCAAAAGTTAAAGCTGCCAACTCATTAATATTATTATTTACAGAGTTTAAAATTCTTTTGCTTAACGCAACAGCACTTTCTTTTTTTGTTCCAGAACCTATAAGAATTGCGATAAGTTCTGCATCTGTTAAAACAGATTTACCTTGAAGGATTAATTTTTCTCTTGGTCTATCTTCAATAGCCCAAAATTTAATGGTTAACTTTTTCATTTTCAACAATTTTTAGAATAAATATAAGCTTTATTTAGAGTACTAAAATTGAATAATAAATTCTTTTTTTTTGCAGATGAAATTAAAGAGCAATACATTTGCAAACTATCTTTCATTTTTATTTTTATGAAAATTATAATAGCTGGTGCTGGAGATGTTGGTTTCCATTTAGCTAAATTATTATCTTACGAGGCTCAAGACACTTATGTTATTGACTTTGATGGAGATAAACTAGAATACATTGATAATCATTTAGACGTTTTTACTAAAAAAGGCGACGCTACTTCTATCAGTCTTTTAAAAGAAATAGGGATAGAATCTGCCGATTTATTATTAGCTGTAACAGAATCTCAAAATACTAATTTTACGATTTCTGTTATTGGAAAAGCACTTGGGGTTAAAAAAACAATTGCAAGAATAGACAACCCAGAATTTTTAAACAACGACATCATTGACTTTAAAAAATTTGGAGTTGATTTTATGATTTCTCCGCAAGAATTAGCGGCAAATGAAATCAAAATGCTGTTAAGCCTTTCTTCATTTAATGATACAGTTGAATTTGAAAAAGGATTGTTTAATATAATGGGAACAACATTAGAATATAAATCTCCTATTTTAGATTTAACGGTAAAAGAAGCAAAGGACAAATTTCCTTTAGTAGATTTTATTACCATTGCTATTAAGCGTGAAGGTGTTTCTCAAACAATAATTCCGCGTGGAGATACTGTATATAATATTAAAGACCAAGTTTATTTTTCAGTTCCAAAAAGAAGTATCGAAAATTTATATCCAATAATTGGGCAAAAACAAATGACCATTAAAAATGTTATGATTTTAGGTGGGTCTAGAATTGGTTTTAAAACAGCAAGAAATCTTTGTAAAGAAAACTTTAACGTTAAAATAATTGAAAAAGAAAAAGAAAGAGCCTTAGATATAGCAGATAAATTATCTAACGCTTTAGTAATTAATGGAGACGGAAGAGATATAGAATTACTAGAAGAGGAAAACATCCGGGAAATGGATGCATTTATTGCTGTTACAGATAACTCTGAAACAAATATTATGTCATGTTTAGTGGCTAAATCTAAAGGTGTTAAAAAAACAATTGCCTTAGTTGAGAACATGGATTACATGAATATTTCTCAAACTATTGGAATTGACACTTTAGTAAACAAAAAGCTATTAGCAGCAAGTAGTATTTTTAAACATATTAGAAAGGGTGAAGTGCTTGCTCTTGCAAACTTACATAATATTGATGCAGAAATTTTTGAGTTTGAAGTTAAACAAAACTCAAAAGTAACTAAGAAACCTATTAAAGAATTAAAACTTCCTAGAGAGGCTGTTTTTGGCGGAATTATTAGAGATAAAGAAGCAATGATGTCTTTTGGTGATTTTCAAATAAAAGCTGGGGATAAAGCCATCGTTTTCTGTTTACCAGAAGCAATTTCTATTGTCGAAGAATTATTCAAATCTTAATAAATGCGTTCTTTAAACTTAAAAATTATTTATCGTTTTCTTGGCATAACAGCTATTTTAAACGGAATTTTTATGTTTATTGCTTTACCTTTTAGCATCTATCATCAAGAGGATGCAAAATTTGGTATTTTAAATGCAGGTTTAGTTACTGTTTCTTTAGGATTAATATTATACTTTTTTAATAAACCAACTTCAACAAATATTCAAAAAAAGGAAGGGTATTTAATTGTAACATTAGGTTGGCTTACTTTATCAATAACAGGAATGTTACCTTTTCTTTTTACTGGAGAAATTCCTCATCTTGCCGATGCTTTTTTTGAAACTTTATCAGGGTATTCTACAACTGGTTCTTCTATTTTATCAGACGTAGAAAGTATGCCAAAAGGTATATTATTTTGGCGAAGCGCAACTCATTGGATTGGTGGTATGGGAATTATTGTTTTAACAATTGCTATTTTACCTTTATTAGGAATTGGAGGAATGCAACTTTTTATGGCAGAAGCACCTGGACCATCAACTGACAAATTGCATCCAAGAATTTCAGATACTGCTAAACGTTTATGGCTTATTTATGTAACACTTACTTTTTGTGAGTTTTTCTTATTAAAATTTGCTGGCATGACGTGGTTTGATGCTATAAATCATGCAATGGCCACTATGAGTACTGGTGGGTTTTCTACAAAAAACGCAAGTATTGCTCATTATAATGCAATGCCAATGGTACAGTACATTATAATTATTTTTATGTTTATTGCTGGAACAAATTTTGTGCTTACTTATTTTGCATTAAAAGGTAAAGTTCGTAAGATATTTCAAAGCGAAGAGTTTAAGTATTACTTTTTTGGTACAATAATTATAACAACCATTATCGCTGTAATTATAATTTTTTATCAAGATCCAACTCTTAAAACGACTATAGATCATCCTATGATTTACGGAAAAGTCGAAAGCGCAATTAGACACTCACTCTTTCAAGTAATTTCTGTAATTACTACTACCGGATTTGTAAGTGCAGATTTTACCATGTGGAGTTTCTTTGCAACTGGAATTTTCTTTTCTCTTTTCTTTTTAGGTGGCTCAGCAGGTTCTACAAGTGGTGGTGTAAAAATTGTACGCCATATTGTGATGCTAAAAAGCAGCTTTTTAGAGTTTAAGAAAGCATTACATCCAAGCGCAATTATTCCTGTTCGATATGACAATAAACCTGTAAAACATTCAATTGTATTTAGTATTATTTCTTTCTTTATTATTTACATGCTAATTTTTGTGTTATCATCTGTAATACTAACTTTTACAGGATTAGATTTTCTCTCTGCACTTGGCGCTGCTGCTTCTTCTTTAGGTAATATTGGCCCAGCAATTGGCTCCGTTAGTCCTGTTGATAATTATGCCCATTTAACGGATGCTGCAAAATGGTTCTGTGCCTTTTTAATGCTAATTGGTCGTTTAGAACTGTTTACTGTTTTAATTTTATTTTCGCCCTTCTTTTGGAGAAAAAATTAAACCT
>JBLHOD010000206.1:0-3548 GCA_047622545.1 Polaribacter sp.
ATTCTTTAATAATCGATTTTAATTGATCGCTTGACGAATTATTGTTACATGCCGAAAAGCTTATTAATACTAAAAGTCCAAAGAGTTTGATTGTTTTCATTTGTTTAAATTTTATCAGAAGTTTTTTCTCCGTTTACGTTTCTTAAAATAGTAAGTGGATTTTCATTCTTCAATTCCTTTGGCAATAACCTATTTGGCCAAGATTGAAAACTAAAAGGTCTCACCCAACGTTTAATAGAATCTACACCGACAGCTGTAAATCTCGAATCTGTTGATGCTGGGTATGGACCACCGTGTTGCATAGACGGACAAACTTCTACTCCAGTCGGAACACCATTAAAAATAATTCTTCCGACTCTATTTTGCAATGCAGATACAATTCCAGAATTTGAAGAAAGCTCAGTGTCAGTTCCAATAATTGTTCCTGTTAATTGTCCTTCTAATTTTGCTAAAATTTGTTCTAATTGGGCTGTATTATTACATTCAACAACTAAAGAAAAAGGTCCAAAAACCTCTTGATGTAATGTTGGATTTGCTAAAAATGTAGCTCCATCAACTTTAGAAACAATTTGACGTCCATAATTACTTTTAGAATCACCAGAATAATCTGCTAACACTTCAATTCCTTCTTGAGAAATTACTTTAGATTTATTACTCTTATAAGCTCCAACAATAGTTGGATGCAACATACAAGATGGCTCTACTTTAACGATTTCTTCTGCTAAAACTTGTGTAAATTCATTCAATCCATCACCTTTAATTGCTAATAACAACCCTGGGTTTGTACAAAATTGCCCAGATCCTAAAGTAATAGAACCTGCATACGTTTTTGCCCAATCTGTTGCTTTTGTTTGTAAAACTTCTGGTAAAATTACAACTGGATTGATACTTCCCATTTCTGCAAAAACCGGAATTGGTTCTTCACGTTGTGCAGCTAAATCGAATAATGCTCTACCTCCTCGAATACTTCCTGTAAACCCAACTCCTTTTACATTTGGATGTTTTACTAAAGCTTGTCCAACTTCAATTCCGCTACTATTTAAATTAGAAAAAACACCCGTTGGCATTCTTGTTTTTTCAGCAGCTTTAATGATTGCTGATGCAACTAATTCTCCTGTTCCTGCATGCATTGGATGCGACTTTACAATTACTGGACAACCTGAAGCTAAAGCAGCAGCAGTATCTCCACCAGCTGTAGAAAATGCTAATGGAAAATTAGATGCTCCAAAAACAACAATTGGTCCTAATGGAACATTCATTTTTCTTAAATCTACTTTTGGAATTGGTTGTCTTTCTGGTTGAGCAGTATCAATTGTTGCTTCAACCCAAGAACCTTCTTCTACATGCGCAGCAAAAGCTCTTAATTGCCCAACAGTTCTTCCTCTTTCTCCCATTGCTCTTCCAACGGGAAACCCAGATTCTGAAGTATAAATATCAATCAATTCATCACCTAAATTTTCAATTTCTTCAGCAATTGCTTTTAAAAAAGAAGCTTTTTCTTTTCCAGATTTTTTAGAATACGTTTGAAATGCTTCAGTAGCTAATTCAGTAGCTTGATTAATTTCTTCTGAAGTTGCTTCTGTAAAAACAAAAGAATTTTCAGTATTAGTTTGCGGGTTAAACGTTGTGTACGTTTTAGTTCCTTTCGCGGAAAGTTGATTTCCTATATAATTTTTTCCTGTTATCATTTTATAAATTTTTATATTCTGGCAACGTTGGTCTTGTTTTTAAACCACTTTCTATAATAGCAAGAACGTTTTCTCTTTCCGATCCTACTAACGGTAAACGAGGTTCACGAACATTTTCTGTTCCGATTCCTGTTGCAACTTCTGCCAGCTTAATATTTTGTACTAATTTAGTGTTTATATCTAACTCTAACAATGGTAAAAACCAACGATAAATAGCTAAAGCTTCTTGATGTCTTCCTGCTTTTTCTAATTTATAAATAGCTACAGTTTCTGCTGGAAATGCACAAACTAAACCTGCAACCCAACCATCTGCACCCATTGATAAACTTTCTAAAGCCAAGGTATCAACTCCACTTAAAATAGCCAATCTGTCTCCAAATCGATTTTTAATACGAGTTATGTTTGATAAGTCTCTAGTTGATTCTTTTACTGCTTGAATATTTGGACAATCGCGTAACAATTCTTCAAACATATCTAAGCTAACTTCAATTCCATAATCTACAGGATTGTTATACACCATAATTGGTAATGAAGTACTATTTGCTACTTTCTTAAAATACACAGTTGTTTCTCTATCATCTGCTTTGTAACGCATTGGAGGCAGCATCATTAACGCTGTTGCTCCATCTTCTTTTGCTTTACGAGCGGCATCAATTGCTGCAGTTGTAGTTTGCTCTGCAATATTGATAATTACTGGAACTTTACCTTTAACAATTTCAACTGCTTTTCTTATTAAAGTTCTCTTTTCATCATCTGATAATGTACTCGCTTCTCCTAACGTTCCGCCTAAAATAATTCCGTTAACTCCAGCTTCTAATTGCGCATGGATGTTTACTTCAAAATTTACTAAATCTAACGTATCGTTATCTGTAAATTTAGTAGTTACTGCTGGCATAACACCATTCCATTGTATACTCATTGTACTAATTTTTTTACAAATTTACGCTGGTTTTTACTTTATTGGTTTTCTAATATTATCGATATCTAATACTTTTTTAACCTTATTATTAATAATTATTAAATATTAAAGTGAATATTAGCATATATTTGTGTTTTTGTCTCCTATATAAATAGTTCTGCAAACATGAAAGTTTTACCATTTAAAATTCCGAAATCGAAAAATATTTCTTTGATTTACCAAGAAGATAAAGGAAAAATTTTGTACGATAAATTGCATCAGCACGAAGAAATTCAATTATGTGCAATTGTAAAAGGAGAAGGAAGTTTAGTCGTTGGAGATTCTATTAACGAATACAAATCTGGTGATATCTTAATTATCGGAAGCAATGTTCCGCACGTTTTTAAAAGTGACACTTCCAATTGTAAAACTACATTTATGCAAACCTTGTTTTTTACAAAAACTTCTTTTGGCAAACATTTTTTTGAATTAGGGGATTTTACAGAGATTCAACAAATTTTTACAATTAGTCAATCTGGCGGAATTTTAACTTCCAATAAAAAGGTGGTTTTAGAATTGTTTCAACAACTGAAGAAAGCTTCGAACTTACATCGGTTTATTTTATTCTTAACCATTATTAGCGAAGTCCTAAAAGCAGAAATAGAACCACTCTCTACCTTTATTTATCCAAAAAAATATTCTGATAACGAAGGAAAACGCATGAGTAATATTATGGAATATACCATGAACAGTTTTCAAAAAGAAATTAATTTACACACAATTGCAGAAATTTCTTATATGACTCCGAATGCTTTTTGCAGGTATTTTAAACAACGAACCAATAAAACCTATTTTCAGTTTTTAATAGAAGTTAGAATTGAAAATGCGTGTAGATTATTAAAAAACAAAGATTTGTTAGTTACAGAAGTTTCGGAAAAATCAGGGTTTAAAAACATCTCAAA
>JBLHOD010000207.1:0-3546 GCA_047622545.1 Polaribacter sp.
AAAATCACTAGAAAAATCACGATTAAAGTTCCTGAAAATGCAAAATTCGATTTAAATACAAGACACAGTAAAGTACAATTACCAAAAGGAAAAACCTCAGGTAAAGTTTCTTACGGGTCTTTTAAGTCTGATGAAATTAATGGAGGCGATTTAAAAATATATTATGCTCCAGTAAATGTAGATGTGTTAACCGCAAGTACATTATCATTAAATAACATAACCGATGCAACTATTGCATCGGTTATGAATACAACGTTAACGTCTAATTCTTCTGATTTAACCATCAATAAATTAGATAATAATGTAGATTTAACAAGCAAATTTGGTGAATTGTTAATCTCAGAGGTAGTTTCTGGTTTAAAGAATTTTAAACTAAATTTAAACTTTTCTGACGCTACATTGAATTTAAAAAACCTAAAAGAAAGGTTGAAAATTTTAAATGCAGACACTGTGAAAATGAATAAAAAGACTTCTAAGAATTTCACGTTAAACGGAAATTTTTCTTTAAAAAACAACAATATAATTATTAAAGGAAATCAAAGCGAAATCACCATTAAAAAACACTAATTTATTGAGTAAAAGAACTACTTTTCATTTTATCAAACTTCTAACAAATTCCCGTTTTCTCTTTCCGTAAAACTCCCTATCTTTACATTTCTATAAATGCATGCTACTTAATGGGAATCTATAAAGAGAATCAGCTTAAAATCTACAACTCACTTACCAAAAGCAAAGAGCTTTTTAAACCACTAACTGAAGGCCGAGTTGGCATGTATGTTTGTGGCCCAACCGTTTATAGCAATGTTCATTTAGGAAATGTCAGAACATTTATGTCGTTTGATATGGTGTTTCGTTATTTACAGCATTTAGGATATAAAGTTCGTTACGTTCGTAATATTACAGATGCTGGTCATTTAGAAAATGATGCTGATGAAGGGGAAGATAGAATTTCTAAAAAAGCACGTATAGAAGAAATTGAACCGATGGAAGTTGTACAACGTTATACAGTAGACTTTCACGAAACCTTAGAAAAATATAACTTTTTACCACCAAGTATTGAGCCAACTGCAACAGGTCATATTGTAGAACAAATTGAAATGATTAAAGAAATCATGGAAAAAGGGTTGGCGTATGAAGTAAATGGTTCGGTTTATTTTGATGTGTTAAAATATAACGAAGACGGTAATAATTACGGAATTCTTTCTGGTAGAAAAATGGAAGATGCCATTCATAATACCAGAACTTTAGACGGACAATCAGATAAGAAGAATCCACAAGATTTTGCCCTTTGGAAAAAAGCGGATGAAAGACACATTATGCGTTGGCCTTCGCCTTGGTCTGATGGTTTTCCAGGTTGGCACTTAGAGTGTTCTGTAATGAGTACAAAATATTTAGGAGAACAATTTGATATTCATGGAGGCGGAATGGATTTAAAATTCCC
This sequence comes from Polaribacter sp., assembly GCA_047622545.1. Taxonomy (GTDB): domain Bacteria; phylum Bacteroidota; class Bacteroidia; order Flavobacteriales; family Flavobacteriaceae; genus Polaribacter. The sequence goes on from JBLHOD010000207.1 coordinate 1,442, forward strand.
GCATCACGAATGTGAAATTGCACAATCTCATACCTGTAGCGGAAAATCTCCGGTAAATTATTGGATGCACGCAAATATGTTGTTGTTAAATAGTCAGAAAATGGCAAAATCAACAGGAAACTTTGTGTTGCCAAATGAAATTTTAACAGGAGAAAATAACATATTAAGTAAAGAATTTGCGCCAAGTGTTGTTCGTTTTTTTAACATGCAAGCACACTACAGAAGCATTCTAGATTTTTCTAGTGATGCTTTGGAAGCTTCAGAAAAAGGATATTATAAATTGATGGATGCAGTAAATTCATTACAAAACATTCAAACAAGTAAAACATCATCATTTAATATTTTAGCATGGAAACAACAATGTTATGATGCAATGAATGATGATTTTAACACACCAATTTTAATTGCACATTTATTTGAAGCTGTTAAAATAATCAATCAAATAAAGGAACAAAAAGCAACGATTTCTGCAGATGATTTAGCCGATTTCCAAAAAACAATCAATGCATTTGTTTTTGATGTAATTGGCTTAACCAATGAAACAAAACAAGATAGTTCTGATAAAATTGATGGAGTAGTAGCATTACTAATCAAACTTCGTAAAGAAGCAAGAGATAATAAAGATTGGGCGTTGTCAGATCAAATTAGAGATGAATTATTAGCAATAGGAATTCAATTAAAAGACGGTAGAGAAGGAACAACTTTTTCAATCAATTAAGGGTGATTATGAATTGTGAATTACGAATTATGAATTTGATTATCATTTCGAAAGAGGAACGATTGAGGAATCTCTTTTTAGAATTCTTAAATTTTTAATCATTGAAAAAAATATTGACATATCCATTTATTCTTTTGGTTCGGTTTTACCAAGCAGCTATTTCACCTTATACACCATCATCGTGTAGATATTCGCCAACATGTTCTCATTATGCGATTGAAGCATTACAAAAATACGGATTATTTACAGGCGGTTGGTTAGCAATTAAAAGAATATTTAGTTGTCATCCTTGGGGCGGACAAGGGTATGATCCTGTTCCAGAAAAGAAAAAATAATTTATTCTGAACTCGTTTCAGAATCTCATAAAAAAACATAAAGAATGAAATTTTTATCAATAGTTTGGGATCCATCATTAGGAATCGATTTAGGTTTTTTTGTAGTTAGATGGTATAGTTTAATGTTTGTTGCCGCATTTATTTTAGGATTGCGATTGATGAAAAAAATCTTCATCGAAGATAAAATTTCTATAGAAAAATTAGATTCACTTTTTATGTACACCTTCATTTCTATGTTGGTAGGAATGCGTTTGGGAGATGTCTTTTTTTATAGCTGGGATTATTACCAGCATCATTTATTAGAAATTATTTTACCATTTAAAGAAAGGGCAAATTCATCTGCTTTATTTGGGTTGATAAAAGGTTGGGAATTTACAGGGTATACAGGTTTTGCTAGTCATGGAGCAGCAGTCGGAATTATAACTGCGCTGTACTTTTACAGCAAAAAAGTAATCAATAAACCGTTCTTATTTATTTTAGATAGAATGGGAATTTTGGTTGCGTTAGCAGGATTTTTTATTAGAATGGGAAACTTTTTTAATTCAGAAATTTATGGAAAACCAACAGGAAGTAGTTTTGGAGTAATTTTTAAAAATGCAGGAGAAACAGTTCCGAGACATCCAACACAATTGTATGAAGCATTTGGTTATCTAATCTTGTTTATTATTCTTTGGAGAATGTACTGGAAAACAGAAGCAAAAGAAAAGGCTGGATATTTATTTGGAGTTTTCTTTGCTGTTTTATGGGCGTTACGTTTTGTAATCGAATTCTTAAAAGAAGCACAAGTTGATGGACGTGAAGATTGGGTTTTTAATTCTTTAAATACGGGTCAGGTATTAAGTATTCCTTTAGTATTAATTGGATTGTTTATCATTTTTAAATCGAAGAAATAAAGGAATAGTTTATTAAAGAAATTATGTTCTATTTTAAAACTGAAATTTAATCATCACTTCCATTGAACCATTGTCATTTACTTGATTAATTTTTGAAGTTGTAAAGTCATAAGCTGCACCAAATTGAATGTTCTCTACAATGTTAAACATGGTAAAAAT
>JBLHOD010000208.1:0-3535 GCA_047622545.1 Polaribacter sp.
TAAATGCCAATGATGTTTTGGTTGGTGTTTTCTTAAAAACTGCTTTATCTTTTTAGAAACTACCATTCCGCCAAAAGTTAACAAAACTTCTGGTTGTAATGCTTTAAATTCTTCTTCGCTAAAAGGAAAAATTAGTTTATCAATAGAATTAATCGTTTTATCTGACGCTAAATTTGAAGTAGTTTCTGTTAAAATAATTAAAGAAGAATCATTTTTAAATCGACCTATCAAACGTTGAAGTTGTTCATTTGGATATTCAACTCCAACTAATATCATTTTTTTTGAGGATGAATTCCATATTTCTGAAAGTTCGTTATAATCAACAGATTGCTTAATGGAACTTGCAATAACGGAATCAAATTTTAACTTTAAAACTTTAAAATTTTTTAACTCTGAGACCGTTTCATACAAAGGTTCATCAAAAGGAACATTAATATGAATAGGTCCTTTTTTTGTTATTGCAATTTGTAATGCTTCAGTTATTAAATTGATATTAAATTCTTTCTTTATATCATCTTCAATTAAATTTGCAGAAAACAATATATGATTTTGAAATACATTTTCTTGTCGAATTGTTTGTCCGTCGCCAATATCAATTAAGTGTTTTGGTCTATCCGTAGAAATAATAACTAACGGAATATTGCTATAAAATGCTTCTGCAATTGCCGGATAATAATTTAACAAAGCTGAACCAGAAGTACACACAACTGCAACCGGTTTTTGAGTTTGTTGCGCAATTCCCATTGCAAAAAAGGCGGCACAACGTTCATCAACAATACTCAATGCTTTTATTCTTGGATGATTTGAAAATCCGATTGTTAACGGGGCATTTCTAGAACCAGGAGAAACAACAACTGTATCAATATGATATTGATAACAAGCTGAAATTACAATTTGTGCGAGTTCTTTTTTTGGATACATTTATTTTAATCTTTTACAAAAGATTAAAAAGTTTTGAATTAATAATTTTAAGTTTTGAGTGAGCACTAAAAACTAATAACTCACAACTAAACACTAAAAGAAGTTTTACAACTTCTTTTCTAGTTTCCTTTTTTATAATCTTCTAAAAACTTAGCCAAACCAATATCAGTTAAAGGATGTTTTAACAACCCTTCAATAGCGCTTAATGGCCCAGTAATTACATCAGATCCTAATTTAGCACAATCAATAATGTGCATGGTATGACGAACTGAAGCCGCTAAAATTTGAGTTTCAAATCCGTAATTATCATAAATCTGGCGAATTTCAGCGATTAAATTTAATCCGTCTGTAGAAATATCATCTAAACGACCAATAAACGGAGAAACATAAGTTGCTCCAGCTTTTGCTGCCAACAACGCCTGACCGGCAGAAAACACTAAAGTCACATTGGTTTTAATTCCTTTTGATGAAAAATATTTACATGCTTTTATTCCCTCTTTAATCATTGGTAGTTTTACCACAATTTGCGGATTTAAAGCTGCTAACAATTCTCCTTCTTTTATCATTCCTGCAAAATCTGTTGAAATAACTTCTGCAGAAACATCCCCTTCAACCAAATTACAAATTGCTTTGTAATGATTGATAATATTTGCTTCTCCAGTAATTCCTTCTTTAGCCATTAAAGACGGATTCGTTGTAACGCCATCTAAAATCCCTAAAGCTTGAGCTTCTTCTATTTGTGATAAATTTGCTGTGTCTATAAAAAATTTCATATTCTTAAATTTAGTTCTGTAAAATTATAATTTATAATGATTCATTAAGAGTTTTTCGTACATTTTATCTGGTAAAACTCGTTTTAAAACAATCGAGAATTTCTCCATAAATCCGCCTACTTTATAATGAATTTTTGGGTTTTTATTTTCAATAATAGCAAAAACAGCTTTTGCCATCACTTCTGGATTCATTCCGCCATCAACATGAGAATCCATCAAATCTAAATTTTCTTGATACGTTTTTTTATAAGCAGAATTTTCAAAAACTGGTGTGTGATATCTTCCTGCTGCGATATTGGTGGCAAAATCCCCAGGAGCAACATTTACCATCTGAATTCCGAATTGCTTCACTTCCATTCGTGTTGCTTCGGTAATCAATTCTAATGCGCCTTTTGTTGCAGAATATACGCCACGAAAAGGCAATCCCATATAACCAGCAATCGAAGTTACATTAATTATTTTTCCACTTTTTTGTTTTCGCATTTGCGGTAAAACCGCTTTCATCACATCAATTACTCCAAATAAATTGGTGTTAAAAACCTTTTTCATTTCTTCTGTTGGCGTGTCTTCAATAGAACCCGTAATTCCCATTCCTGCATTATTCACCAACACATCTATTCTACCTTCTTTTTCAATAATAATAGAAACTGCTTTCTGAATAGAATTTACATCTAAAACATCTAAAACTATCATTCTATAAGGAAATGAAAACTCTTCTTTTTTTGTTCTACTTGTTCCGTAAACAATCATTCCTTTATCAGAAAGATAGTTGGCAATGGATTTTCCAATTCCTGAGGAAGCACCAGTTATAAGAACAACTTTTGGCATTTATGAAGAAGTAGATTAATAGAGATACAAATATCTTAAAAGAAAATGGAGAAATCTAAATTTAGCGCATAAAAAATGGCAAGCTATCTACATCACACTGCTACAACCTAATACCCTTGCTGCGTTCCCGCCCTGGGGGATTCAAAGGGAGCTAGTTGTGTAGGACTTGCCGCTGCAAATTTACAATGATTTTTAAAGTTGCGCAATGTTTTTTTATCAATTTTGTAACAAAAAGCACACTTTGGTTACTAATCAAATAGATAATGGTAAATAAATACAAATTGATTTATTTATCTTTGACAAAAATGAAATTTATATATTTGTATAACTAACTAATTATCAAAACACAATGGAAAATCAAGCATCTAGTAAAAGTATTATTTTAAATTATGGGTTATACCTTGGTATAGCTTCTGTACTAATTAATTTAGTTAATTATGCAGTTGGAGATTATTTAAAACCTCATTGGTCAATAAGTGTTTTAAGCGGTATTATAATGATTGCAATCATTGTATTTGCTTATAAAAAATTTAAAGAAATTAATAGTGGTTTCATGTCTTGGGGACAAGCAGTGAAAATTGGTGTTGGTTTAACAGTTATAAGTGCAATAATTTCTATTGTTTATCAACAATTATTTCAAAATTTTATTGAACCAGAATACATGCAACAAATGATGATGATGCAAGAACAAGTATGGATTGACGGAGGAATGACAAGTGAAGGAATTGATGCTGCTAAAGAAATGATGCAAAAGTTTCAAGGTCCTGTAATTTCATCAGCAATTGGAATTGTAGTTGCTGCATTTATTGGTTTTGTTGTTTCTGCAATTACTGGAGCAATTATGAAACAATCAGCTGAAGAGCAGTACTAGTTTTAAGAAAAATTTAAACGATATAAAGGTAAAATATCTTCGGATGTTTTACCTTTACGTTTTTATACAACCTTATAATTTTGAAACGAATGGATATATCGGTAGTTATACCTTTATTAAACGAAGAAGAATCTTTACAAGA
>JBLHOD010000209.1:0-3530 GCA_047622545.1 Polaribacter sp.
TAACTTCATAAATACCATCACCAAACAAAAATCCTCTGTCAAATACAGATATTTTTGCAGATTGAGAGTCTATAATTTCGCCGTTTAGATATACTTTTTTTGGATACTCATTCATAAATTGAAAATTCTTTTAATAGTGTGTGAAAGTTACTTATATAATTCTTGACAAGAAAATTATGCTTTATAATATTGTAAGGTTACGTTAAAATTTCAATCTTTTTTTACTTAGAACATTTTTTCATTTAACTTTACTCTAATAAAATTTTAAACTAACTCAAATAACTCAAAATGAATTTTAATCATTCTAAAAAAGCAACATTCTTTTCTTTGTTGCTATTGTTTGTCTTTTCCTTAAATAGTTCTGCACAAGACAAATTAAAAACAATGCCAGGATATGCACAATATCAAAAAATGTCCCCTAAATTATATAGCTCTGTAAAAAGAGCACCGACTTCTGTAGTTTGGGCTAAAGATGGTAAAACATTTACTTATGTAGAAAACGGAATGCAACTTACTTATAATGTAAGAAAGAAAAAAGTTGTTGCAACAGAGAAAGCAAAAAGGCCAGAACGTTTTAGAAGAGGAAATAGACCTGCTCGTGGAAGACAATATGCTTCTGCTCTTTCTCCAGATAAGAAACTAAAAGCGTTTACAAAAGATAGAAATATGTACATCAGCAATCCAGATGGTTCTAATGTACAAGCAATTACAACAAAAGGAAATGATGAAAATCAAGTTAAATATGGAATTGCAACTTGGGTTTATGGAGAAGAATTAGGACAAAGTACTGCAATGTGGTGGTCGCCAAATTCTAAAAAAGTAGCTTTTTATCGTTTTGAAGAAAAAGAAGCAAAGAAGTATTATGTACTTTATAATCAAACAAAATTACAAGATTCTGTAGAGATTGAAGCGTATCCAAAAGTTGGCGCTAAAAACTTACCAGTAGATTTATTAGTGTACGATTTAGAATCTAAAAAAACAGTTACGTTAGATGTTAGAAAAGGAAAACCATATAATGATGGCGCTTTAGGAACGTATTTATACGGAATGAAATGGTCTCCAGATGGTACAGAATTACTATATCATTCTACAAACAGAAAGCAAGATATTATGGAATATAGTGCTGGGAATCCAACTACTGGAGAAACTAGAACCGTTGTTCGTGAAGAATGGTTGCCAAGTTTCACAAAAAATACTCCAGAAATTCATGAATTAAAAGATGGTAAACACTTTATTTGGGCATCAGTAAGAAATGGTTTTAACAACTATTATGTCTACAATTACAACGGTACTTTAGTAAACACATTAACCAATCATAATTTTGAAGTTGCTAGAATTGTTAAGGTTGATGAGAAAAAGAAGTTAGTATATTATTATGCTCGTAGTGGTGAAAATCACATGAAAATGCAATTGCACCGCGTAAATTTAAACGGAACAAAAGATGTTCGTTTAACGGATCCTAAATTTAATCATAGTGCTTCTATTTCTCCAAACGGAAAGTATTTTATTGATGTTGCTCAAACACACAATATCCCTCCTTTTGTGAATTTAATGAATGCTAAAGGAAGAAAAATAGGTGAAATTGCTAAAAGTGATATGACTCAGTTTAATAAGCTTGGTTTTAAAACTGTTGAAGTATTTACATTTACTTCTGCTGATGGAGTAACAGAATTACATGGAATGATTCATTTTCCTTCTAATTTTGATCCAAACAAAAAATATCCAGTTATTTTAGATAATTATGGTGGACCAGCAACAAATGCTTTTAGAGAAACATTTACGTATCCAAGTTCAATTACAGAATACGGATTTATCGTTTTAAATATTGATGGTAGAAATGTTCGTGGTAGAGGAAAAAGGTTGTTAGATAAATTGTATGGAAACTTAGGAATCGTAGAAATGGATGATTTTGCTGAAGGAGTTAAATCGTTATACAATCGTTCGTATATTGATAAAAACAGCGTAGGTGTTTATGGTACTTCATATGGCGGTACAACTGCAGCTACAAGTTTATTAAGACATCCAGATGTATATCATGTTGCAGTTGCAAATTCTGCGGTAACAGATTGGAGAAATTACGATAATATATATACAGAGCGTTTTATGAATTTAATTACCAATAACAAAAAAGGGTATGAAGCTTCTAGTATTATGAATTATGCGAAAGATTTAAAAGGAGAATTGATGATTTATTTTGGTACAAATGATAACAATGTACATCCAGCAAATTCATTACAGTTAATTCAAGCTTTACAAAAAGCAGGAAAAAGTTTTGAAGTACAAGTTGGACCAGATAGAGGTCATACTGCTGTTAATAGAAATAGAATGATGGAGTTTTTTATTCAGCATTTAGTTCTTAACAAATAGAAAAGAATTAATTTTTATTTTCAATTATAAAAAAACTCCTAAGAAATTAGGAGTTTTTTTTTACTTTAATTAGGAAATAACGACTTATCCAAACCAGGAACAATTCGTAGCGCATTTTTATAATACACTTTCTTTAATACATTATCTGGTAAATCCAATCCATACATTGGCCAAAACGCGTGATATTTTTTATGATAAGGGAAATACTCATCATCACTTTCTAGGACTCTAAAATAGGTTGGAAACTCTTCTGGCTTCCAGCTATCTTTTCCGAATAAAACTCTGTCTTGATATTTAATAAAAAACTTCTTTGCATTTCTTGGTTGACGGCCTAATTCCGCTATGATAGCTCCTATTCCAACATTCATATTCGGAATTTCATCTAATAACTTTCCTAATCCAACTAAATTGTTGGACATCCAACCCATGTGAGCACTAATAAATATAGTTTTAGGATGTTTTTGGAACATCGTATATTGTTCATCCATTATTTGTTCAAAAGGCGCAGGATTGTCTGCTTCTCTTTTTCTACGTGGATGCGTTTTTAATTCTAACCACCGCTCGTTGTCGCCATCAAATTTATCCCAAAAAGATTTTGGATCTGCAGAATGAATTAAAACAGGAATTCCTAATTCGCCACATTTTTTCCATATTGGATCTAATCTTGGATCATTAATTGCAATTCTTTTTCCGTTAACATCAACATTACTTAAACCCAAACTTTTATACACTTTTAAACCTCTAGCGCCATTTTTTACATCTTGTTCTAATTGGTTTACGGCTTCTGTAATCCAATCTGATTTACCAACATTTCGACTAAAATTGATATTTGCAAAAACCACAAAACGATTTGGATAATGGTCTTTTATGTTTTTGACAGACTTTATTAAATCATCTCCGCTTCTGCCACTTAAGTTCACCATGATTCCCATATTTAACGTATCCATTGCAGTAATCACTGGAGTTAGATCTTGAGTTGGCATTCTGTATTGATGACCATGAACATCTATAAAAGGAAACTTTGATTTTTTTATAATTTTCCCCGGTACAACTAATGTTGATTTGGGGTTGTATTCTTCAAAAGACATCTTTTGTGCCGATAAAGAAATTGTTAAAATCAATAAAAAGATTGTTAGTTTCGTTTTCATATTAAAAATTTAGAT
>JBLHOD010000210.1:0-3525 GCA_047622545.1 Polaribacter sp.
TTTATGTAATTCGGTTATCTTACTTGGTTTATAAGTAAGTTTAGATTTGAAAAAATCTCCTTCTTGACATCTTGGGCATTTATTGTTAAAAATACTATAGTTTTTTGTGCCTTTCTTAAACATGATTACTCTAAATATTTTAAGTAGATTTGCAATCACAAAATTACAAAAAAATAGATGCTTAACGTACATAATTTATCAGTCTCTTTTATGGGGACAGATTTGTTTTCTGGAATTACTTTTAAATTAAATAAAGGAGATAGAATTGGCTTGATTGGAAAAAATGGAGCAGGAAAATCTACACTGTTAAAAGTATTGTCAAAAGACATTGAAACTAATGGAGGTACAATGGCTTTTGATAAAGATGTAAATATCGGTTTTTTACGTCAAGATATTGATTTTGTTGCAGGAAGAACCATTTTAGAAGAAGCATACCAAGCATTCGAAGAGATTAAAGAAATTGAGTTAAAGCTTGATGAAATCAATAATTTATTGGCAACAAGAACAGATTATGAAAGTGAAAGCTATCATCAGTTAATTGTCGATTTAACAGAAAGTACAGAGCGTTACGAATTACTTGGCGGATATAATTATCAAGGAAATACAGAAAAAATATTACAAGGCTTAGGTTTTAAAAGAGAAGATTTTGATAAACTTACAGATACTTTTTCTGGTGGTTGGAGAATGAGAATTGAGTTGGCAAAACTATTATTGCAAGACAATGATATTCTATTATTAGATGAGCCAACAAATCACTTGGATATCGAATCTATTATTTGGTTAGAGAATTTCTTAAAAGGATATTCTGGAGCCATCGTGTTGGTTTCGCATGATAAAATGTTCTTAGATAATGTTACAAATCGTACCATAGAAATTTCTCTTGGACAGATTTACGATTACAAAAAACCCTATTCAGAATTTTTATTATTAAGAGGAGAAATTAAAGAAAAGCAATTACAAGCTCAGAAAAATCAAGATAAAGAAATAAAGCAAAAAAAGCATTTAATAGACAAGTTTAAAGCGAAAGCGAGTAAAGCTTCTATGGCGCAGTCATTAATGAAGCAACTAGATAAAGTTGAGCGCATAGAAGTAGATCAAGATGACAATGCAACGATGAACATTCGTTTTGCAAAATCTAAAGAACCAGGAAAAATTATTGTTGAAGCAGAAGACTTATGTAAAAGTTATGGTGATAATCATGTCTTAGAGCATGTTGATTTATTGATAGAACGTAACAGTAGAATTGCTTTTGTTGGTCAAAACGGACAAGGAAAATCTACGTTGGCAAAAATGATGGTTGGAGATATTCCGTTTAAGGGACATTTGAAATTGGGACATAATGTAGAGATCGGATATTTTGCGCAAAATCAATCTGAACATTTACCACCAGAAAGAACGGTATTACAAATTATGGAAGATGCAGCAACAGATTCTAACAGAGCAAGAGTTAGAGATATGTTGGGTTCGTTTTTATTTAGTGGAGATACAGTTGATAAAAAAGCAAAAGTGCTTTCTGGAGGCGAGCGTAATCGTTTGGCTTTATGTAAGTTATTGCTGTCTCCGTTTAATGTGTTGATAATGGATGAGCCAACAAACCATTTAGATATGGCATCTAAAAGTGTATTAAAAGAAGCCTTAAAAAGTTTTTCAGGAACATTGATTTTAGTATCGCATGATAGAGATTTCTTACAAGGATTAACATCAACTGTTTACGGGTTTAAAGACAAAGTAATTAAAGAATATTTAGGTGATATTGATTATTTCTTAGAGCAACACAAAATGGAAAATTTACGTGAAGCCGAAAAAAGAACTGTTATTAAAGAAGTAAAAGAAACTGTAAAAAAAGAAACTTCACAGTTTAGTAGAGAAGAAGAAAAAGAGTTGAAGAAATTAAAAAATAAATTATCTAAAATTGAATCTGAAATTACTGATTTAGAAACTCAAATAGAGAATATAGATTTTGAATTATCTCAGCATTACGATGAAGTTTCTTCTAGGCCTAATTACTTTAAGAACTATGAGGCAAAAAAAGCTAAATTAGATTCTTTATTAGAAGAATGGGAGCAAGTTGAGGGACAGGTTTCTAGTTTTTCTTAACGCATTGTCATTCCTGCGAAAGCAGGAATCCATAATAGGTGAAAAAATATGATTAATTATAGTAAAGAAATATTTATTTAATTTATAAAGTTTTATCATTCTAACAAGCCAAGTTTAGATTCCTGCTTTCGCAGGAATGACAAAAAATGAACTTAACCTCAAAAATAATAACCCAAAACCAGCAAATATTTCTTCCAATTTTAGAAGAAAAAAAAGTGGAGCTCTTTATAAAACGAGAAGATAAAATCCATCCGTTTGTTTCTGGTAATAAATTCAGAAAACTTAAATACAATATTCAAGAAGCTAAAAGGTTAAAGAAAGATACTTTACTTACTTTTGGGGGTGCCTTTTCCAATCATATTTTAGCAACTGCAGTTGCAGGGAACTTAGTGGGTTTGCAAACAATTGGAGTAATTCGCGGAGATGAATTAGGTGTCGATTTGCAAACAACGTTAGCAAATAATTCAACCTTGCAACAAGCACACCAAAACGGAATGCAATTTTATTTTGTGTCTAGAGAAATGTATCGAGAAAAAGCAACGGAATCTTTTATCAATTCGTTGGAAAAGAAGTTTGGAGATTTTTATTTAGTTCCTGAAGGCGGAACCAATGAGTTGGCAATTAAAGGGTGTACAGAAATTTTAACCAGTGAAGATGCCATTTTCGATTATATTTGTGTGGCTGTTGGAACTGGAGGAACCATTTCTGGATTGATAAAATCTGCTAAGAGTCATCAGGAAGTAATTGGTTTTCCAGCCTTAAAAGGTAAGTTTTTACAAAAAGAAATTGAAAATTTTGTTGATAAAAATGATCATTGGAAATTAATTCACGACTACCATTTTGGCGGTTATGCAAAATATAATGGATCATTGATTGCTTTTATCAATCAGTTTTATTCCGAAACAAAAATTCCTTTAGATTCAATTTACACAGGAAAAATGGTCTTTGGAATTGTAGATTTAATAGAAAAGAACTATTTTCCAGAAAATAGTAAGATTTTAATAATCCATACTGGAGGTTTACAAGGAATTGAAGGTGTTAATAGCAAATTGGCAAAGAAAAATCTAGAATTAATTACAAGATAATGAAGCTCAACTCATACATAGTTATAGCATTTCTTAGTTTTTTTATTGTAAGCTGTGGTTCTAAAAGAAATGTAGTTAGTTCTAAAAATAAAGTTCCAAAAGAAACAAGGACTATCCAAAGAATGCCATCTGTAAAGCAGAACGAGCATGTAAGAAATCTTATCAAAAATAACAAAAACTTAAATAAACACACACTTACGTACATTAAAAGATATGCACCGTTAGCAGTTATAAAAATGCATGAATTTAAAATTCCGGCTAGTATTACATTGGCACAAGGAATTTTAGAATCTGGAAATGGTAGAAGTACGTTGGCATCAAAATCTAACAATCATTTCGGAAT
>JBLHOD010000211.1:0-3518 GCA_047622545.1 Polaribacter sp.
ACTTGGGGAACACAACTCTTTTGGCCGCTAGATTACAGACTTGCTTTTAAAACCATTTTTGTAATAGATCCTCTTTATACTTTACCTTTTTTGATATTTTTACTGTTGGCTTTTTTTCAAAAACGCGATGCACCAAAAAGACGATTTTATAATAAAATGGGATTACTTATTAGCAGTAGTTACTTATTAGTAACCTTTGCGCTAAAAGGAGTGGCATATAATCAATTTGAAATTGCACTAAAAGAACAACAGATAACTTATACCGATATTGAAACAAAACCTTCTCCGTTTAACACGGTATTATGGTCTGCTAATGTTTCTACAAAAGATCAGTATTTAATTGGTTATTATTCCTTTTTTGATAAAAACCCGATTCAATTTGAAGCCTATCCAAAAAATCATGAACTTTTGGGAGATTTAATTTATAAAGAAAACGTGCAACAAATGATTCGCGTTTCTAAAGGCTGGTATAGCATTACAAAAAAAGAAGACCATTTGTATTATAATGATTTACGATTTGGATTGTTAAGTTTACAACCAAAGGCCCAAAACTTTGTATTTAAATATGAGATTAAAGTTGATGATTTAGGAAGAGTAACCTTTTTAGAAACGGTTAAGAGTCCTGAGGATGCTAAGCAACTTTTAAAAGATCTTTGGATCCGTATAAAAGGGAATTAACAACAAAAAGATGTTATTATTTCTAAAAACACCTTACTAAGCTAATCAAAAAAATTCTGACAAAAAGGTGTTAGTTCACTGTAAATAAACTACTTATTGCTATTCATCAATTTTATTAAATCTGCTTTTTGTATCACTCCAGATTCTCTCCAAAGTTGTTTTCCGTTCTTAAATAAAATTAACGTTGGAACACCTCTAACTTGATATTGGGCTGCTAAGTGCTTATTCGTATCAACATTTATTTTAATAATATAAATTGAATCTCCCAACGTGTCTTTTACTTCTTTTAAAATTGGACTCATCATTTTACATGGTCCGCACCAATCAGCAAAAAAATCTACTAAAACAGGTTTATCTTGATTTATTATTTCTGAAAATTTATTCATTTTTTTTCATTAAGTTATGTTGTTTATCAAAGCCTTTTGGCTTGTCAATTTCATTATCAAAAAGATAATCAGCAATTAAATTAATTGTTTTTTTAGGAAATGGTGTTTTGGGCATTACTCCAAATTTTCTAACAGCTCCACGCATTTTTGAATTTTCTTCTGTTGGATTTTCTATCCACTTTTGAAAAGCTGCTTTAAATTCTTCTTTTGTTGTTTTTGAAGATTTATAATGATTTTTTACAACTACCATTGGTGGTGCAATTCTATTTTCGTGAGTTGCACTTGGACTATGACATACATAACAATTGATTTCCATCAGTTTTTTACCAGGATGTTCTTCTGATATGGAAGTTTTTTGTGCTATTAAGTCTTCAGAGATTTTAGAATAATTTGGTTTTTCTGAAGTTTGACAACTCACAAAAAACAAGACTGATATAATAGCGATACTTGTTTTCATTTTTATTGTAAAATTAAAAACCTTCTCTGTATTAAAATGTAACCGATGTTACATAAAGCCTTATAAGTTTAAAACCTTTATTTGATTTCTGTGTAGTTCAATTTCGCCTTTTATTTCTAGTTTTTTTAATAATCTTGAAACTACAACTCTAGATGTATGCAAATCATTTGCTATTTCTTTGTGTGTTACCTGAATAACTTCATTCCTGTTTATCATTGCTTTGTCTTTTAAATATTTTGATAACCTCTCATCCATATTTAAAAAAGCAATCGTATCAATCGCTTCTAATAATTCTTGCATTCTCTCATGATAGCTTTGTAATATAAAACTTTGCCAAGTTTGATATTTATTCATCCAATCGCCTATTTTTTGAACGGGAATCATCAATAGCTCTGTTTCTACTTCTGCAACAGCTCTAATTTTACTTTTTGTTTGCCCTATACAACATGTAATTGTCATAGCGCACGTATCTCCTTGTTCTATAAAATACAACACTAGTTCATCTCCATTTTCGTCTTCTCTTAAAATTTTTATTGCCCCGCTAATAATTAATGGCATAAACTCTATATCGCTTCCTATATCCATTAATTCTGTTCCTTCAGTTACTTTTTTATATTCTCCAACAGAAAGAATATCGTTTAATAATTCTTCTTCAAAAAGATGGCCGTAATTAAAGTTGAAATCTGGTTGCATTTATATTTTTTAGGTTTCATAAAAATACAATTAAATACATACCTTTTTAAAATAAAGAAAAGATTGTTCTGTAGTTATATGTGGTTAATTTTCTTTTCGTATTTTTCAATTGTTAAATACTCTAAGCAATTTGAATTTTTATAAAAATAAGAATACCGCATTATTCTTTTCTTCAGTAACAGAAATTCCTGAAAATATTTGGGCTGATTTACATTGTCATCATAATTCTTATTTTCATCCAAATTATTTGATTTCTTTAGAAGAAAACAACCCTCAGATTACTTTTTCTTATTTGGTATTATTCAATAAAGAAAAGTCTCCAATCGCTTTTGCGAGTATACAAATTATTGATTTTCCTTTGGATAGAATTGAAAGTTCTTTAAACCAAAATTTTCATCAATTAAAATGTTTTGGAAGACGATTAGGCCTTTTCCCGAAGTTAAAACCAATAAAGTTATTGGTCTGCGGCAATGTTTTTGTCAGTGGAGAACTCGGAATTTTCATCAAAAAAAATCAAAACAAACAAGAGGTAATAAAAGATTTAGCTAAAGCCATTTCTACACAATTACCTACCAAAGATATTTCGATTTATTTGATAAAAGATTTTATAAAAGAGTCATTGTCAATTACAAATGAATTACATGATTTGAATTATTATTCGTTTAATGTAGAACCAAATATGGCCTTACATATTGATGAAAATTGGCAAAATTTTGAAGATTATTTAGACGCAATGAAAACCAAATTTAGAGTAAAGGCAAGGCGAGCGCTAAAATTAAGTTCTAGTTTGGTTGTTAAAGATAGTTCTATTGAAAATATTAAAACATTGTTGCCAGAAATTACCAAGTTATATAAAACTGTTTCTGATAAAGCCAATTTTAATTTAGGCGATTTTAACCTAGAAACGTACATGTCTTTAAAAAAGAACTTAGGCGATAATTATGTTTTAAAAACGTATTGGTATCACAATAAAATTGTTGGTTTTATGTCTGGAATTATAAATAACGATTCTTTAGATGCACATTTTGTCGGTATCGATTATTCTTTAAATAAAGAATTAGCGATTTATCAGCGCATGTTGTATGATTATGTTCAAATTGCAATACATCAACAATTAAAAGTGATTAATTTCGGAAGAACAGCGAGCGAAATTAAAAGCTCAATTGGAGCAGTTCCTCAAGATTTAACCTGTTATATCCGTCATAAAAAATCAATCACAAATAAGTTTATAAAACATTTTTTAAGCTATATAGAAACCAAACCATTTAAGCAGCAAAAACCTTTTAAATCTAAAACTCTAACCC
>JBLHOD010000212.1:0-3503 GCA_047622545.1 Polaribacter sp.
TTAGTGGCCGGAATTGCAGAGCCTTTACTTTCTATTACAGATACTGCAATAATTGGTAACATAGAAAATAATGCCATAGAATCTTTGGCTGCTGTTGGAATTGTAGGTGCTTTTATTTCTATGTTGGTTTGGGTTTTTGGACAGATAAGAAGTGCTATTTCTTCAATAATATCTCAATATTTAGGCGCTAATAAATTAGAGGAAATTAAATATTTGCCAGCGCAAGCAATTACACTTGTTGTTATAATGAGCTTTCTGGTGATTGCAATTTCGTTTCCTTTTTCTGAATACATTTTTAGGTTTTACAATGCTTCTGGAGTAATTTTAGATTCTTGTGTCGATTATTTTAATATCAGGATTTTTGGCTTTCCATTTACACTTTTTACATTCGCCGTTTTTGGTGTTTTTAGAGGTTTACAAAACACATTCTATCCAATGCTCATCGCAATAACTGGCGCTTTATTAAACATTGTTTTAGATTACCTTTTTGTGTATGGCTATGGAGATATCATTCCTGCAATGTATATAAAAGGAGCAGCTTATGCGAGTGTGATTGCACAAATTACAATGGCAATTTTATCAGCAATATTGTTATTGAAAAAAACCACAATTCCTTTAAAAATTATTTTTCCAATTCATCCAGAAATAAAACGATTATTGGGAATGGTTTTAAATTTATTTGTCAGAACATTGGCTTTAAACTTAGCATTGTATTTCGGAACGGCGTATGCAACTTCTTACGGCAAAGAATACATCGCTGCGTATACAATCGGCTTTAATTTATGGTTACTTGGCGCTTTTATGATTGATGGCTATTCTAGTGTTGGTAATATTTTATCTGGTAAATTGTTAGGTCAAAAAGATTACAAAAAGCTGATTGTTTTAAATAAAATACTAATGAAATATGCTTTTGTTTTGGGCTGTATTTTTATTCTACTGGGTATGATATTCTACAAACCAATCGGAACAATATTTACGAAAGAAACAGCCGTCTTAGAGCAATTTTATTTAGTTTTTTGGGTAATCTTAGCAATGCAACCTTTATGTGCAATGACTTTTATTTTTGACGGAATTTTTAAAGGATTGGGAGAAATGAAATACTTACGAAATGTATTAATCTTTGCAACGGGATTTGGCTTTATTCCTACCTTAATTTTATTCGATTTTCTAGACTTTAAATTGTACTCTATTTGGATCGCATTTACCGTTTGGATGTTTTTTAGAGGTGTCTTTTTATTTTTTAAATTTAAGAGAAAGTTTTCTCTACTAGCACAAAAGCAGTAAATTTGAATACTTATACTCATTTATATGACAACACAACGTTCTGAAGGAAGTTTATATACCAACATTGTTAATAGAATTGCAACAATAGAATTTGGTCATCCAGCAAGTAATTCGTTTCCAAGTACATTATTAGATCGATTAACAAAAGAGTTGCAACGCATGTCTAATATTGATGAAGTGAGTGTTATCATTTTAAAATCTGAAGGAGATAAAGCATTTTGTGCTGGTGCTTCTTTTGATGAGTTAGTTGCCATTGACAATTTTGAAGACGGAAAGAAATTCTTTTCTGGTTTTGCAAATGTTATCAACGCAATGAGAACGTGTTCTAAATTGATTATTGGAAGTGTGCAAGGAAAGACTGTTGGTGGTGGTGTTGGATTAATTGCTGCCTGTGATTATGTATTCGCAACAGTAGCTGCTTCCATAAAATTATCAGAATTAACGATTGGAATTGGTCCTTTTGTAATTGCTCCAGCAATAGAACGTAAAATTGGAGTTGCAGGTTTAGCTGAATTAACGTTGGCTGCAACCGAATGGAAAAATGCATATTGGGCAAAAGAAAAAGGATTATTTGCCAACGTTTTTGAAACTAAAAATGAACTTACTAAAGAAACTGAATTTTTAGCGGAGAAGTTAGCTTCTTACAATCCAGAAGCAATAACAGAAATGAAGAAAGTACTTTGGAAAGGAACAGATAACTGGAATTCTTTATTACTAGAAAGAGCAGAAATAACAGGAAAATTAGTATTATCAGAATTCACAAAAAAAGCCTTATCAAAATTTAAAAAATAGGAAAGTATGGGAGCAGATTATTTATTTTTAGGATTGGCGGCTTTATTGGCAATCATGTACTTTTACAACAAGTTTAAAGCAAACAAAAACAGAAGAAAATAGCATGAGCACAATAAGAATCACCAAGCAATTCAATTTTGAAACTGGCCATGCATTGTATGGTTATGACGGAAAATGCAAAAATGTTCACGGACATTCTTACAAACTTTCTGTAACCGTAATAGGTAAACCAATTACAGATAGTTCAGAAGTAAAATACGGAATGGTAATCGACTTTTCTGATTTAAAAAAGATTGTAAAAGAAGAAGTTGTAGATGTTTTTGATCATGCTACCGTTTTTAATCAAAACACACCACATTTAGAATTGGCAAAGGAGTTAAAAAAACGTGATCATCATGTGATTTTGGTAGATTATCAGCCAACAAGTGAAATGATGGTGATTGATTTTGCTTCAAAAATTAAAAAACGATTGCCAGAAAATATCAAATTATTCTCGTTACGTTTACAAGAAACAGAAACGTCTTTTGCAGAATGGTTTGCAAGTGATAATTAGTTCTTGATTACGCTCTAATTAACACTTATTTTCCATTAAAAGTATTCATTGTATTTGTCATTCCTGCAGTACCAAAAGAAGTAATTATATTACATGAAACCGGAATGCGTTCTATTAATTCACTTTCTTCTTCTTTAGACCATTCACTCAACACAAAATCTACTTGTCGTCCTTTAGAATAATCAGCGCCAACTCCAAATCGAAATCTTGGATACGTAGTTGTGTTTAATTTTTCTTGAATATCATTCAATCCGTTATGTCCGCCAGCACTTCCTTTTCCTTTTAATCTGATAGTTCCAAAATCAATATTTAAATCGTCTGTAACAATTAATGTATTTTCAATAGAAATTTTTTCTTTATCCATCCAATATTTCACCGCTTTACCACTCAAGTTCATATACGTACTTGGCTTTAACAAGACAAAAGTTCTTCCTTTAAAACGAAAACTAGCAATAGCCCCTAATTTATCTGTTTCAAAAATTGCCTCATTATCTTTTGCTAACGCATCTAGTATTTTGAAGCCAATATTATGACGTGTATTGTCGTATTTTTCTCCAATATTGCCTAAACCGACGATTAAAAATTTCTTCATATTATACAAAAATAAAAAAAGCGTTACAATAAGTAACGCTTTTTTAATATTTAGAATATTTTATATTTATTCTGTTGCTGCTGGAGCTTCTGTTGCTTCACCTTCTGCTTCACCTTCTGTTGCTTCTCCTTCTTCTTCTTCTAACTCATCATCAATTGAATTACGAGACATTCTAACTTGTGCTACTACCGTGTTATCTGGATGTAAGAACGTACAATTATTGCTATCAATATCTGTAACAAATAATTTACTTCCAATTTTTAATTTAGAAATATCTGCATT
>JBLHOD010000213.1:0-3499 GCA_047622545.1 Polaribacter sp.
CTTCAATGTGGATTCTAATTTCACCAGAAGTATTCAATTCAGCTTTTTGAATTGCTTTTATAACTTCTTGTTCGTCAGATTCAGATAAAAATAAGTTTGTTTTTGGCATTATTCTTTTTTGTTAAAATCGAAATTTACATCTGGTGCTTTATCTGCTCCCTTATCTGAAGCATATAAACTCATTTTCTCAAAACCGCTAAATCCTGCAATTAAAGTATTTGGAATTTTTTGAATGTAGATATTATAATTTCCTGTGGTTTCGTTAAACCTGTTTCTTTCAACATTGATACGATTCTCTGTACCTTCTAACTGGTTTTGTAATTGTAAAAAATTTTGATTTGCTTTTAAATCTGGATACCGTTCTACAACCACCATTAATTTAGACAAAGCACTCGTTAAACCTGATTGTGCTTGTTGAAAAGCTGCCATTTTCTGAGGCGTTAAATTTCCAGCATCAATAGTTGTAGAAGTTGCTTTTGCTCTTGCATTAATAACTTCTGTTAATGTATTTTTTTCGAAATCTGCTGCCCCTTGAACGGTTTTAACTAGATTCCCAATTAAATCATTTCTACGTTGATACGAACTTTCTACATTTGCCCAAGATATTCCAGCTTTACCTTTCATATCAACCATTGTATTGTTAATATTAATTCCCCATCTAACTAATGCGAAAATTAAAACTCCAATAATTATAAGTGGTAACCATTTTTTCATAATTGTCTTTTTTAACGTTTATAATTGATTTTTTATCTTATTTAATTCAGCTTTTACCGATTCTAATCTGCTAATTATTTCGTGATTGTTAATGGTACTTTCTGGGTTTTTTTTCAGTTTTTGTTTCGCTCCATCTAAGGTAAAACCGCGTTCCTTTACTAGATTGAAAATCAATTTAAAATTGGCAACATCATCTTGTGTAAATAAACGATTTCCTTTGGCGTTTTTTTTAGGCTTTATAATATCAAACTCTTTTTCCCAAAAGCGAATTAAAGAAGTGTTAACACTAAAAGCTTTGGCAACTTCTCCTATTTTATAATACCTTTTTTCTGGTAAATCGACGTACATTAATCTAGGGATTGATTTTCTCTTGAAGCTAATTCTAACATTCTGTCGTATTCTTCTGGTGTTAAATCGTTAAAGTAATAATAAACAGGGTTCATTTTTCTATTTGATTTATGAACTTCGTAATGTAAATGTGGTGCTGTTGATGTCCCAGAAGTACCGATATAACCAATTAAATCTCCTCTTTTTACTTTTTGGTTTTTACGAACTATATACTTTTCCATATGTCCATAAACAGTTACATATCCAAAACCATGATTTATTTTTACATAATTCCCTAAACCTCTTCTGGTTCTAATGGCTTTTTGTACAATGCCATTTCCTGTTGCGTAAACTGGTGTTCCTTTTGGAGCGGAAAAATCCATTCCCCAATGATATTTTCTAGTTTTATAAATTGGATGCACACGATATCCATAACCAGATGCCATTCTTTTTAAATCTTTATTTGCTACAGGTTGAATTGCCGGAATTGACGCCAACATTTCTTCTTTATTTTTAGCCAATCTTACAATTTCATCCAACGATTTAGATTGTACAACTAATTGTTTAGATAAGATATCTAAATCTTTAGTTGCTTCTTTAATCATTGAAGAATTATCAAATCCTTCTATATATTTATATCTATTTACACCACCAAAACCTGCTTTACGTTGTTCTTCCGGAATTGGATTCGCTTCAAAATAGACTCTATAAATTTCATTATCTCTTTCTTGCAATTCTGTTAGCACTTTACCGCTTTCATCAATACGTTTACTTAGCAGTTCATAATGTAATTTTAAATTTTCTAACTCTCTTTTTTGAGCTAGTTCATTCGGAGACATTAAAAATTGACTAAACCCAATAAACCCAAAGAATGCTACCAAAACAACTACTAGCATTATAAAACTTATCTTTTTATAAATGCTTTTTTTATTCTGTTCAATCTTTCTGTACGATAAAGTATCTGCATCGTAATAATATTTTACCTTTGCCATAATCTTAAATGTACTATTTTTGTGTTCTCTTTATTGTTAGAAAACATACAAATTTACAAAATGTTTTACAACTACCTTTTTTACATTAAATATTTAAAGGTAAATTAATTTTTAAGAGAGAAAAACATTGTTTTACCTATCTATAAGTAGATAGATTTTACAAAATGTTACATATTTTTATTGATTGAAATTATTATAGATGAAATCACAAGACGTTAGAGCTACTTTTTTAAAATTTTTTAAAGAAAAACAACACAGCATTGTGCCCTCTGCACCAATGGTTTTAAAGAACGATCCAACATTGATGTTTACCAATTCTGGTATGGCACCATTTAAAGAATATTTCTTAGGAAACAGTATTCCAAAAAACAATAGAATTTCAGATTCTCAAAAATGTTTGCGTGTTTCTGGAAAACATAACGACTTAGAAGAAGTTGGTTACGATACCTATCATCATACCATGTTTGAAATGTTGGGAAACTGGAGTTTTGGTGATTATTTTAAGAAAGAAGCAATTGCTTGGGCTTGGGAATTGTTAACTGAAGTTTACGGAATAGATAAAGACATTTTATATGTAACTGTTTTTGAAGGAAGCAATGATTCAGACACACTAGATTTAGATCAAGAAGCTTACGATTACTGGAAAGAAATTATTCCAGAAGATCGTATTTTGATGGGAAATAAAAAAGATAATTTCTGGGAAATGGGAGAACAAGGTCCATGTGGCCCATGTTCAGAAATACATGTAGATATTAGAACTCCAGAAGAAAAAGCTAAAGTTGATGCAAAATCTTTAATAAACATGGATCATCCGCAGGTTGTAGAAATTTGGAACTTGGTTTTTATGCAATACAATCGTAAAGCAAACGGAACTTTAGAAGAACTACCATCAAAGCATATAGATACAGGAATGGGTTTTGAGCGGTTGTGTATGGTTTTACAAAATGTAAAATCTAATTATGACACAGATGTTTTTACACCTTTAATTAGAGAAGTAGAAGCAATTACAAGTGCCAATTATGGTAAAGATGAAAAAACTGATATTGCAATTCGTGTAATTATAGATCATGTTAGAGCAGTTGCTTTTTCTATTGCAGACGGGCAATTACCTAGTAATACTGGCGCGGGTTATGTAATTAGAAGAATTTTAAGAAGAGCAGTTCGTTACGGATTTACTTTTTTAGATAAAAAAGAACCTTTTATTTATCGTTTGATTGATGTTTTAAGCAGAAGAATGGGAACTGATTTTCCAGAATTAAAAGCTCAAAAACAATTGATAGAAAATGTTCTTAAAGAAGAAGAAGCTTCTTTTTTAAGAACATTAGATCAAGGGTTGGTTATATTAGATGAAATTATTTCATCATCAGAAACTAAAGAAATTTCTGGCGAAAAAGCTTTTGAACTATATGATACTTTTGGGTTTCCTGTAGATTTAACAGCTTTAATTTTAAACGAAAAAGGGTTAT
>JBLHOD010000214.1:0-3497 GCA_047622545.1 Polaribacter sp.
AGATTAGTGCCAATTATTGAAGATGATTATGTAGATATTGAGTTTGGTACTGGATGCTTAAAAATTACGCCTGCACATGATATGAATGACAAAGAAATTGGTGATCGTCATCAATTAAATGTTATTGATATTTTAAATGATGATGCCACTTTAAATGAATTGGGATTACATCATAAAGGAAAAGATAGAGTAGTTGCAAGAAAAGATGTAGCGCAGGAGTTAGAAGATATGGGGATATTGGTTAAAGTTGAACCAATAACTCATAAAGTGGGAACTTCAGAAAGAACAAAAGCAGTTATAGAGCCAAAAATTTCTGCTCAATGGTTCTTGAAAATGGAAGATTTAGCAAAACCTGCCTTAGAGCATGTTATGAATGATGACATTCAATTTCATCCAGCAAAATTCAAAAATTCTTATAGAAATTGGATGGAGAATGTGAGAGATTGGAACATTTCTCGTCAGTTGTGGTGGGGACATCAAATTCCAGCATATTTTTATGGAGATGGAGTAAATGACTTTGTAGTAGGAAAAGATATTGAGGAAGCATTAATAAAAGCAAAAGAAAAATCAGGAAACACTTCACTAACAGCATCTGACTTAACTCAAGATCCAGACGTTTTAGATACTTGGTTTTCATCTTGGTTATGGCCAATGTCAGTTTTTGACGGAATCAATAATCCTGACAATGAAGAAATAAATTATTACTATCCTACCAATGATATTGTAACTGCACCAGAAATCATGTTTTTTTGGGTTGCAAGAATGATTATTGCAGGTTATGAGTATAAAGGTGAGTTACCGTTTAAAAATGTTTATTACACAGGTATTGTAAGAGATAAGCAAGGGCGTAAAATGTCTAAGTCTTTAGGGAATTCTCCTGATCCAATTAAATTGATTGAGAAATATGGTGCTGATGGAGTTCGTGTAGGGATGTTAATGAGTTCGCCTGCAGGAAATGATTTACCATTTGATGAGTCTTTGTGCGAACAAGGAAGAAATTTTTCTAATAAAATTTGGAACGGGTTTAGATTGGTTAAAGGTTGGGAAATTTCTGAATCTATTGAGCAACCAGAATCTTCAAAAATTGCAATAGAATGGTACACTTCTAAATTTCAAGAGACGTTAAAGAGTATTGATGCTTCTTTTGAGAAATTCAGAATTAGTGAAGCCTTATTAAATATCTATAAGTTGTTATGGGACGATTATTCTTCATGGTTCTTGGAGATGATAAAGCCAGAGTACCAACAGCCAATTGATAGTAAGACTTATAAAGCAGTTATAGAGATATTGGAAGATAATTTAAAGGTATTACATCCATTTATGCCGTTTTTAACTGAAGAGATTTGGCATTATATTTCTGAAAGAACTCCTGAAGAAGCCTTGATTATATCTACATATCCAAAAGCGGAAACAATTAACAATTCAATTATTGAAGAGTTTTCTGTTGCTGCTGAAGTAATTTCAGGAATCCGTACAATACGGAAAGATAAAAATATTGCGTTTAAAAATGCAATTGATTTTTCAGTATTGAATAATGAAAAGTTAGAATCTAATTTTGATTCAGTGATTCAGAAGTTAGGAAACTTAACCGATGTAAATTATGTTGATTCTAAAGTTGAAGGGGCACTTAGTTTTAGAGTGAAGTCTAATGAATATTTTATTCCTTTTGGTGATGAAATTGATGTGGTTGCAGAGAAAGAGAAATTGGAAGAAGAGTTGAAATACACCAAAGGTTTCTTAATGTCTGTTCAGAAAAAATTATCTAACGAGCGTTTTGTAAAAAATGCGCCTGAGCAAGTAATTACTATAGAGCGCAAAAAAGAAGCAGATACCTTAGCTAAAATAGAAACGATAAAAAACAGTTTAGCTAGTTTGAAATAAGAATGTCATTCCGACGGGTACCGAGCGTAGTCGAAGTAGAATGGAGGAATCTAAATAAATAGATTTCTAGGCTAAGCTCGAAATGACAATCGTAAAAAATATGAAGCTCACAATTGGGAGCTTTTTTACTTTATAGCTTTCCGAAATCCAATTGCAGCTAACAATCCAATAATTGGAATGATGGTAAACAACGTATATAAATTTTGATATTCTACAATTGTAGGATCTTTTCCAAGCATATACCCAACAAATAATGACATAAAAATATCTGGTGTAAATCCAACTACAGATATAATTCCAACTAAAGTTCCGGTTAATTGTAATGGTGTATTTGTTTCTTCAATAATGGCAAAATACAATCCTCTTAAAGCATACGTTCCTAATGCCATAAAGATGAAAAATGTAAAAGATAAAAAGATGGGTTGATCATAAAAGAAACCTAAGCCCAAAACAGCAGAAGCAATTATTAAGATAACAAAACAAGGAACAATTAATTTTGATGGAATAAATTTATCTGCAATCCAACCAACAGAGATGGCTGCGATTGGTCTTAAATACTGAATGAAAACTGCAAAATAAGTTGATTCTTCTAAAGAATAACCCCAAACATCACGCGCATACGTTCCGTAAGTTCCAGTTAGTTTATAAGCACAATATGCACAAAAAATAATCAATGAATGGTAGATTACTTTCCGTTGTTTCATTAATCTTAACGCTTGTTTAACATCAAATTGAAATTCTTTAGAATCTTCAATATCATTCTCATGAAAATGGGAATCTATTTTGTTATTTGTTATTTTAGATTCCCGATTTCTCGGGAATGACGAGTTACTATTTTGTTTAGTTTTTTCTTTTGGTAATACAAACCAAACCAATATTGCTACTAAAAAGACAATTCCGGTTATGGTTCCTATAATGTATTGTAACGTTTGTACTTTATGATCAAAAGTAATATCGATAGCGTCAGCAGGGAAAAAGAAACTTAAAATTCCTGCGCCAGATAAAGCAATAGTTGCTGCAAAAAAGCCTCTTCCACCGTCTAATAATCCAAAAGATAAACCTTGATTATGTACGTTTCCCCATTGACGAGTTGCTTTAATTAAAGCCGCCCAAAACAAGAATATGGTTGAAACTCCCCAAAAAGCATACAAGATCTTTAATGTGAAAATAGACGGAATCATCGTCATCCAGAATCCGCCAATTCCAGTAAGAATTAATGAAATGGATAGTAGTTTTCTGGCTTCTAACTTGTCGGCAATAAATCCGCCAAAGAAATAAGAAATTACAGCAGTAATTCCATAGAGTGCTTGTGCTTCACCAATTTGAGCATCAGAGATAACAAAAGCTTCTCTAATAACAGGTTTAAAAACACGCATTAAAATAAAAGGCAATAAAAAAATTGCTTCGCCCGCAATAATAAGAGCAAACATTGAGGTAACCTTGTTTTGTTTTAGCAAAATAGAAATGATTTGTGCCTAAATGTACAAAAATGAAATGTAATTATCAGTTATCAGTCCTAACTGGTGGTAATTGTGTTATTGTTTAAGCGCTTCTTTTAAGATGGTAATTGGATGTTTTGCAATTCGTTTTGTGCCGTCAAAAATTTGATGTCTACA
>JBLHOD010000215.1:0-3476 GCA_047622545.1 Polaribacter sp.
TTCGCAATTAAAAGAAGGTTTTGTGTCTGATGTAAACGAAGTTGTAAAACTACACCAACACGTGCAAGTAAAAGTCGTTGAGGTTGATGAAGCACGGAAACGAATTCAATTGACGATGATATTGTAATTTTTAAAAATGATATAAAAAGCTAATTCCAAACGTATTTTGGGTTATCTTCTTATCTATTGCAAAAGTTTCTTCATTTTGCTTAAAAACTATTTTTTTTGTATTCGAATAAGAATAATTTAGTTCAATAGACCATTGTTTATAAATAGCATATTCTAATTGAAATAAGTATCCAAAATAGAATGTTTTGGCATTAAATTTTTGTGATTCATCCAATGTTAAGGGAAGATTTCCAGATGAACCTTTAAATGTGGATTCATAATTGCTTACAGCTCCAAAAACACCAAAAGAAGGTGTGAACTTCTTAATTTCCCAGTAAAACTGTACTGGTATTTGAAATTGAAAACCTTTTGTATTTAATGTTTCAAATAATTTTGGGCTTCCATCGTCAGTGAAGTAATAACCATTTAAAAAGGAAGCTGAAGCAGCATTATTTATTTGAGATTCATTTATCGTCAAAAATGTTTCAAAACCTGTTCCTAAAGAAAAATTAGGATGAAAAACTGCTTTTTTTACAAAAACTCCCAGTCCAATAGTTTGTTGATTTTTAGCATTAAATTCTTTTAATAAAGTATTAGAATTAAGTCCAAAATTAAATTTAAAACCAAACTTCCATTTAGAATCAAAACTCTTTTCTTTTTTTTCAATTACTAAAGTATCAACAGCAACAATTGTTTTTTTATTATTTTGAGAAATTGTGAGTTGAGGTTTTTTACCTTTTTTATCTGAAGAGATAGTTACTTTATCAATTTTTATTTTATCTAAAGGTTTTTCTACATAAACAGTATCTCTAATAATAATTTCTTCATATACATAAACAGTATCTACCTTTTTTTCTTGAGCAAAGCTAAAATTTAGTACGAATAAGAGTACCAAATAAATATTATTCTTTTTCCACATAAATAGTGTCTTTTTTTATAATTTGTTTTTTAATGACTACAACTTTAGGATTTTCAGGTTCAATTATAGAATCTTTTGCAACAATAATTTTTGGAGTTTTAACCTTATTTATGATTTGAGGTTTCTTAATTTCAAGAACTAATTCCTCTTTTTTTAGTTGTGGTTTTTCAATAATGGTATTTTCTTTTATAAAATCTTTGCGTTTTTCCGATTCAACATTTATTTGGATTTCTTTTACGAAAGGTTCTTCAGTCTTTGAAACAGATATATTTTCTTCTTTAAGGAAAAACAGAACTAATAAAATCATAAAAAAGAAGAAGGCTACGATTTTTAAATATTTATAATAATTCTTATTTTTTAATAAAAAGAAGTATTCTAAATTTTCAATATTTTTGGACGAGTCAAACGCTTTTTTTGGTTTAATTTCAAAAGAAGAAAAAGAGTTTTTGTAATAATTTGCAAAAAGGTGATTTCCAAAACCAAAAAACAATAAAAAAGCAATTCTTCTTTTTTTCTTTTCGTCAGTTTTACTATTATTCAACTTATTTATAAGGAATTGCTGAATATTTTTCCGTGCTCTTGACAAACTTGATTTAGATGTTCCAACAGAAATATTTAATAATTTGCTGATTTGTATATGCGAAAATTCGTCAATAATATACAAATTAAAAACTGATTTATGATTTTCAGAAAGAGAATCTATGGCTTCCAATAAATCTTCATGACTAAAATCAGAAGCTAAAATGGCCGACTTTTTATCTATTGCTACTATATTCATTTCAGTTGTTTCATCTATAAATTCAATACTATTGGCATCAGTATAATTAACTATTCTTTCTTTTTTCAAATAATTAATTGCTCTATTAATCACAATTCTACATAACCAACCCTTTAAGGCTTCTTTGTTTTTTAAATCGTTTTCTTTTTGAATAGCAACAATAAAAGAATCTTGAACAATATCTTCTGCCGTTGACAAATCTTTTATATATCTACGACAAATCCCCAAAAGTTTTGGGGATAATGTACTGTAAACTTCATGCCAATTGAGTTTTTGCATTTGCATTTATTTTAATTAATGAATAAACTTGTGTAAACTTCATCAGCAGCAGTTGTCATTGTTATTACATTGTTTATTTTTAAAATTTGACTATTACTACCTTCAATAGTATACAAATTATCATTTAGTACAGAAAACGTTTTTATAATATCAGTTTGTGGAATCGAATAATTAAGAATCGAATTTTTATATATGTTAAATAAACTACTAAAATGCATCTCATTGCCATCAAACAATAACTTTTCAACATTCTGAATGATTGAATTGTTTGATTCAACATTTGTATTTAAGTTTTTGTAATAAACAGAATTCGTGTTTGAATTTGAACCATAAACATAAATTTCATTATTATTTTTAATAGCAATTCCTTTTAATTCTATACCATTTGTTACACTTTGAAATGTTGTATTTACATAAATTCCTGCATCAGGAGTAGTAACATATACATTATTGTTCATAAATTTTATACTACATGGTTTATTAAAAACATTAGATGTATTATTATTCAATAAGTCTGTAGCTATGTTATTTTTCCAAGTTTTTAAACTAAATTCACCAGTACTCCAGTCTTTCGTGTAACCCACTAAGTACACATCATTTCCTACTACATCTAAATCATCAATGATTAATGCATTATTTAAAGTTTGATTAAAATACAAGGCACTTAAGTTTGTTAAAACGCCATTTTTCCATAATAAACTCGCACCATAATTGTTGCCCCCAGAAGGATATGCTCTTCCTAATACATATACATCTCCACTAGATTCAATTATTTTGATTGATTCAGTTCCTAAGAATGTTCCAGCGTCTAGCATTACTAGTTGATTGTTTTTCCAATAACAAGCTTGTTCATTTTTTTGTCCAGCAACATACACATCTACTGGGTTTTGAGTAGTAGGGTTAATTAGATTGTCATCATCATTGCAACTAATTGTTAAAGTTATCAAAACCATTGACAAAAGATAGAATAAATTTTTCATGTAATTAATATTTTAAAGTTATTACTATTAAGACACTTAATAACAAAAAGGTTGCAGTAAATAAACAAAAAATCCCAAACTCCAACTTATAAAAATTGGAATTTGGGATTTTTGTTTTCTTTTGAATAAAATTATTTATTTTCTTCTTTTACTCTTTTATTGTAACCAGACTTTTTACCTAAATAATAAGCTAATAAAAATATTCCAACAGGAAATACCAATACTAATACTATTTGAGCAGGACCAATAACACCAAGAGAAATAAAGTTTAAAATCATAACTTATTCTTTTGTAGTAGTTTCGTCTTTTTTAGAATCTTTGGTTTCTTCTTCTTCTTTCATGGCGTTTTTAAACTCTTTAACACCACCACCAAGACCTTTCATTAATTCAGGAATTTTTTTACCACCAAAAA
>JBLHOD010000216.1:0-3431 GCA_047622545.1 Polaribacter sp.
AGAGGATGTTTTAATCAATTAGATGAAATTTTAACGCCAAAACGTACAAGCGAAAAGGCACCTTTTATATTTATTGTTGATGATGTCTTTAAAGGAAACGATTGGTTAATTAGTAGAATTCCGTTGCATTTTAATGATAAAATCATATATGTAAGTGCAGATGAAGAACCAAAGACAAGTTATGTAGATACATACAGAGATGATTTAGTTGCTGAGTTTGATGAAATTCCGTCTGGAATTATCGGAATTGGAGGAGGAACAATGTTAGATTATGCAAAAGCAGTTGCTTTAATATTAACAAATCCAGGAAGTTCTGCAGATTATCAAGGTTGGGATTTAGTAAAAAATCAAGGAGTTTATCATGTTGGTATTCCTACAATATCAGGAACAGGAGCAGAAGTTTCTAGAACTACTGTATTAACAGGTCCAGAACGTAAACTAGGAATGAATTCTGATTATACACCTTTTGATCAAGTAGTGTTGGATCCAGAATTATGTAAAGATGTTCCGACAAATCAATGGTTTTATACCGGAATGGATTGTTATATTCATTGTATTGAATCGTTAACAGGAACTTTTTTAAATACATTTAGTCAAAGTTACGGAGAGAAATCATTAGATCTATGTAGAAGAGTCTATTTAGAAAAAGATATTCGTGATGAAGAAAGTCAAGATGAATTAATGATGGCTTCTTGGCACGGCGGAATGAGTATTGCATATTCTCAAGTTGGTGTTGCACACGCAATGAGTTACGGGATTGCCTTTCTTTTAGGAACAAAACACGGAATCGGAAATTGTATTGTTTTTGATCAATTAGAAGAGTTTTATCCAGAAGGAGTTGCAGAATTTAAAAAAATGGTTAAAAAGCATAATATTGATATTCCTAAAGGATTGTGTAAAAACTTGACAGATAAAGAGTTTGATATTATGATTGATGTTTCATTGAGTTTGGTTCCTTTATGGGAAAACGCTTTAGGGAAAGATTGGCAAAAAACAATTACCCGAGAAAAATTAAGATCGATGTATGAAAAAATGTAATGTAATTATTGCATTTTAAATCAATAAATTATAGTAAATTTGCACCCAAAATAAAGAAGATTATGGCAAGCGTAAAAAATTTAAAAAAAGATATCAATTATACTTTAGGAGATATTATTGAAGAGTGTTATATCGCTCAAATGTTAGCTCCAGCTAATTCAGAAAAAACAGAAGCTATCATTGATGAAGCAATTGAATCTTTTGATGCGTTAATTGAAAAATTAAATGCAAAAAATGTTGAAGATAAAAAAGCTCATTATAAAGCTATAAATGCTGATTTAGAAGCTAAAGCAAATGCTTTGGTAGAAAAATTGAACAAAATATAACGTGTATTAACGTTTTTTTATAAAATCATCTTTGAAAAAAGATGATTTTTTTGTATTTTTATATCAGTTAAATACTAAATAGATAGTTCAATCGTTTAACTTAGTAATATCTCTATAAATTAAGCTATGGCAAGAGCAATGTTTGAATATACAAAGACGGTACTGAAAAAAGTAAGTTTTAACGCAGATTTATTCTGTAAAGAGCTAGAAAAAGCACTAAGGAGATTGTTGCCTCACGAAATAAATGAGTTAACAATTTGGATTAAGAAATTCACTTCTAATAAACCAGAATTGCTTGCTTGCTTAGCATTAATAGAAAATAAACCATAAAAAAAGGAGAACTATTTAGTTCTCCTTTTTTTATGGTTAAATTATTTTTTGCTTTTTGATTTTCGATTTTTATATCTTCTAAAGAGTTGTCTATTAAAATCTCTTTCTACAATTTGTAATTTTACAATTTTCTTGTAAGAGATTACTTTTTTAAGTGCATTTTGATATCTAACATTTGTTTCGAAGGTTAACTTCTCTAAAGCTAACATATCATTTGTAAATACCTCAGCTTGTTTTTCAGTTAGGTCATCAATTCCTCCTAAATCATCAATATTATTTTTCATTTTAGCTCTTTCTACATGATATAACTGATAGCGTTCTTTCTCAAACTTGTTATATACAGGCCAAAATTTAGTTGCTTCTTGCGGTGTTATTGCTAGTTTTTCTGTGATGTAAGAAATTTTTAAAGCTTTAATTTTTTCCCTACTTTCTCTTTTTTGCGAAAATAATTGCAAGCTTATAAAGAGCGCAAAAATAAGTGTAAATATGTGCGTTTTTTTATTCATTACGATTCTATTTCTGTTAATAATGTAGAACTATCTATAGTGTTTAAGTATTCTAAGATATCTTCATCTTTTATAGATGTATCTTCTTCTAGCACATTACCGTCTTTAAAATCTGCATCAACAAAATTAACTGATGATGAATTGTTTAAATAACTTTCGTCTAACCAATTTTCTATTTCTTCAGAAGAAATAGATTCAAAAGAAGTTGTATCTGAAAAAGAAAAATAATTCAACCCAATAAAAAGCAATACACTTGCTGCCGCGGCTACAGGAATCATTTTTAACAATCTAGATTTTAACGAAATTATTTTTACTTCTTTTTTAGGGAAATTGACGTTAGCAAATAATGAATCTTCAAAATTGTTAAAATAGTCTTTCGGAGCAGTAAATACATTTTCTTTAGAAAACGATTGCTCTTTTATTTTAGAAAATACAGCATCTTCAACAGAATCAAAATAATTTTCTGGTGTAGAAAATCCACTTTTATTCTGAGAAATACTCTTAATGTATTCTAAACTATATTTATTTTTTGTATCCATTTAATTCTTAGACTATAAAATCCTTCAAAGGTTTAATTAATGTGCATTATTTTTTATATAATATTCAATTTTTTTTACTGCATGAAAATAAGATGCTTTTAAAGCACCTTCTGATGTTTCTAATATTTTTGATATTTCTTTGTATTTTAACTCATCAAAATACTTCATATTAAAGACTAATTGCTGTCTTGTTGGTAACGTTTTTATTGCTTTTTGCAAAATTAGTTGAATGGCATCTCCATCAAAATGAAGATCACTATCTAAATTAGAGGTTAGGCTATGTTGATAGTCTGAAATATCTACATTATTTTCTTTTGCTCTTTTATGAATAAAACTAATAGATTCGTTTGTTGCGATTCTATACATCCAAGAAAAAAGTTGACTTTCTTGTTTAAAATTAGCTATTCCTCTAAAAATTTTGATAAAAGTATTTTGTAAGACATCGTCGGCATCATCATGAGAAATAACAATTTTACGAATATGCCAATACAAACGCTCTTTATAAGTTGCTACAAGCTTTCTAAATGCTTGCTCCTTAGTTTGAGCATTTTGTAGCTGTTCTATCAAATTTATTTCGTCTATCAACTAATCGTTTTTGTTTAGACAATAAGAATGCAGAAAGGTTTAAGCTAAAAATTATTTAACCTCCTTTTTTTTCTTTACGTACCCAAAAAGTCTATCTTTCTTTATCA
>JBLHOD010000217.1:0-3427 GCA_047622545.1 Polaribacter sp.
TCTTTAATTATGTTGCTTTTTATAGGTTATTTTTTATGGAAAGCAAACTTAAAAAAACACTATGTTTTATTACATAACATTCTTAAATTCATGTTGCTTTTAGGCATCTTAAGTTTGCTCTTTATTGATCCTTCTTTAGTGATTGAAAGAGTGATTGATAAACTGAATTAAATCAAATATTTAGCAGTATCTTTGCCGAAAATTAATAAAAAAAATGAGTGTAGATAAAAACTCGTCGAGAGGACGACAATCAGGAAATAATAATGATTTCCCAAGAAAGAAAAAAGAGTATAAAAAAATAAAAACGACTCCACAGGCAAACCCAGAAGACGGAATTAGATTAAATAAATACCTTTCTAATTCAGGAGTATCTTCAAGAAGAGAAGCAGATAAGCTTATTGCATCTGGAAATGTTACTGTTGATGGGATCGTAATCACAGAAATGGGTTTTAAAGTAAAACCTGGTAGTGAAGTTCGTTTTGACGGTTCATCAATTTCTCCAGAAGAAAAAAAATACATTTTATTAAACAAGCCGAAAAATTACATTACTACGATGGATGATGAACGTGGTAGAAAAACGGTGATGGATTTAATAGAAAATGCAGCAAAAGAACGTGTGTATCCTGTTGGTCGTTTAGATAGAAACACAACTGGTTTGTTGTTGTTTACAAATGATGGAGATTTAGCGAAAAAACTTACGCATCCTAAGCATAATGTTCAGAAACTATACCATGCTTCTTTAGATAAAAAGTTTGAAATGAAGCATCTTCAAAAAATTAGA
The DNA here is from genome assembly GCA_047622545.1 of Polaribacter sp. Taxonomy (GTDB): domain Bacteria; phylum Bacteroidota; class Bacteroidia; order Flavobacteriales; family Flavobacteriaceae; genus Polaribacter. The sequence goes on from JBLHOD010000217.1 coordinate 782, forward strand.
GAAGAAGTTGTCATTGAAGGAAGAAAAGTTTTTATTGATGAAGTTGATTATGTCGTTGGAGAAACTAAAAAAGAAGTTGGAATGAAAATTCACTCTGGTAGAAATAGAATTGTTCGTAAGATTTTTGAACACTTTGGCTATAAAGTAGTAAAGTTAGATCGTGTGATTTTTGCAGGATTAACTAAGAAAAATTTACCAAGAGGACGTTATAGAGAATTAACAAACCAAGAGGTAAATACACTTCACATGATATAAATATAAAGCCAGTTTTAAAACTGGCTTTTTTTATTCGCTAATTTCATAACCATAAAATCGACCAATTTAGCAGCCAAATTTGCAGTTAAATTATCTCGGTCTAAAGTAGGATTGAGTTCTGCAACATCACAAGAAATTACTTTATTAGTATCAAATAAAAAGCGCAACATTTTAAAGACAAAATATGGAGTAAATCCTAAAGGAGATGGAGCGCTAACTCCAGGTGCGTATGCAGATGAAAAACCGTCTAAGTCAATTGTAATGTATACATAATCACAAGAATCAATCATCGGCTGCAGTCGTTTTTGCAAAGCGTTTAATTCTTCCTTAGATGATTCACAATCGTAGTTTACTGCAAAATTGATATTGTCATTCTTCGCAATTTCAAATAGCTCTTTGGTGTTTGATTGTCGCTGAATTCCGATAGCAAAATAGGTTGTGTTTTCAAATTCATTTAAGATTTGATTAAAAGGTGTGCCTGAACTTGATTTTTCCTCAACCGGGCGTAAATCAAAATGTGCATCAAAATTGATAATTCCGATTTTCTTTTTAGAATGTTTATTAGTTGCCTTGTAAATTCCTTTAAAATGACCATATGACATATCATGTCCGCCACCAATTGCAATAGGAAAAACACCATTTAAAATAAAAGATTCAATAGTGTTTGCAAAATGAGTTTGACAAGCTTCCATGTCCTCATCGACACAAATAATATTTCCGTAATCAGCAACTTTTTTAGCATCGAAATGAATTGGTAATTTTGCCAATCGTTCTCGCAATGCAGTTGGTCCTTGATTGGCGCCGATTCTACCTGAGTTTCTTCGAACACCTTCATCACAAACATAGCCTAACAAAGCGATGTCTGTATTTTTTGTACCGATGTCTTTAATGTCTAATAATTCAATTTCTTGATGCCAATATTGATTACCAATATCAGGATTTGATTTTCTTCCAGACCAATACTTCTTTTGTGCTGGTTCATATTCTGTATTCAATAATTTAGTCAATTTTTTCTCCTTTTAAATATACTTTTTCAATTTGATTCGTTCCAAAAGAATACGGAATAAACCCGTAAGAATTAATTGGTTTTGTCAAAATTAAATTAGCTTGTTTTCCTTTGGTAATAGAACCAACTTCATTTTCTAACCCCATTGCAAAAGCACCGTTAATAGTTGCTGCATTTATGGCTTCTTCTGGCGTCATTTTCATTTTAATACATGCGGTAGAAACTACAAAATTCATGTTTCCAGATGGCGTAGAACCAGGATTATAATCGGTTGCCAAAGCTAGTGGTAAGCCAGCATCAATCATTTTTCTAGCCGGTGTATAGGGAATGCTTAAGAAATAAGAACAACTTGGCAATGCAACAGGCATAGTTGTAGTATTTTGGAGCGCAGCGATATCTTCATCTCGCATTTCTTCTAAATGATCTACAGAGATTGCGTTGTATTTAATTCCTGCTTGAACACCACCAATTGCAGTAAATTGATTCACGTGAATTTTAGGAATCAAACCATGTTTTTTTCCAGCTTCCAACATTAATTCTGTATCTGCAACTGAGAAGTAGCCTGTTTCACAGAAAACATCAATATAATCTGCTAAGTTTTCTTTGGCTACTTTTGGTAAAATCTTATTTATTACTAATTGTAAATAACCTAATTTATCATTTTTATATTCAGTCGGAACTGCATGTGCTCCTAAAAAGGTTGCTTTAATTTCTATCGGGTAACTTTCTTTTAAGCGTTTGATAACTCGCAGCATTTTTAATTCTGCTTCTTCTGTTAAACCGTAACCTGATTTTATTTCAACTGCTCCAGTTCCTAATTGTATCACTTCTTCTAAACGAACTTTGCTTTGATTGTAGATTTCTTCTTCTGATGTTGCTTGTAATTTCTTTGCTGAATTTAAAATTCCGCCACCATTATTGGCAATTTCTTCATAAGACAAACCATTGATTCTATCAATAAATTCTCCTTCTCTGTTTCCTGCATAAACGATATGTGTATGAGAGTCGCACCAAGAAGGTAATATCATTTTTCCTGTTGCATCAATTACTTCTGTGAAATTATCATTTGGACAATTTCTCATATCGCCAAAATCAGCAATCAAACCATTTTCAACAACCAAAAAAGCATCTTTAATCGTAGGAAGTTTCTTCATTTCTGCTCCAGAAACAAATGAAATTGGCTCAGTTCTAACTTGAATTAATTCTTTGATATTTTTAAATAATGTAGCCATTAAAATAAATCGTTTAACAATTCGTCATTCACTAGATTTGGTAAAGTTACTTTTAAATTAGGAGATCTTTCCATTTCTCTTTTGATGGCAAAAATAGCTTCGTCATTTCTAGCCCAGCTTCTTCTTGCAATTCCGTTATTTACATCGTAAAAT
>JBLHOD010000218.1:0-3400 GCA_047622545.1 Polaribacter sp.
ATAATGTTCCTGTAATTGGTTTAACTGCTACAGCTACTGAGAAAGTACAAGAAGATATTTTAAAAACATTGGGGATTTCTGATGCTAAAACTTTTAAAGCTTCATTTAACAGACCAAATTTATTTTACGAAGTTAGACCAAAAACAAAAGATGTAGATAAAGATATTATTCGTTTTGTAAAACAACGAATTGGTAAATCAGGAATCGTTTATTGTTTGAGTAGAAAGAAAGTAGAAGAAATAGCTCAAGTTTTACAAGTAAACGGAATTAAAGCGGTTCCATATCACGCAGGTTTAGATGCTAAAACAAGAGTTAGACATCAAGATATGTTTTTAATGGAAGATTGTGATGTGGTTGTCGCAACAATTGCATTCGGAATGGGAATAGATAAACCGGATGTTCGGTTTGTAATTCATCATGATATTCCTAAAAGTTTAGAAAGTTATTATCAAGAAACGGGACGAGCTGGACGAGATGGAGGAGAAGGTTATTGCTTGGCTTTTTATGCTTATAAAGATATAGAGAAGTTAGAAAAATTCATGGCGAATAAACCTATTGCAGAGCAAGAAATTGGTCATGCTTTATTGCAAGAAGTTGTTGGTTATGCAGAAACTTCTATGAATAGGCGTAAATATATTTTGCATTATTTTGGAGAAGAGTTTGATGAAGTAAATGGTTTAGGGGCAGAGTTAGATGATAACACAAAAAATCCTAAGAAAAAACACGAAGCAAAGGGTGAAGTTGTAAAGCTGCTTTCTGTAGTTAGAGATACTAAAGAAAAATACAAAGCAAAAGATGTTGTAAGTACTATAGTTGGTAAAGAAAATGCTATGTTAACTTCTCATAGAACACATCGTCAACCATTTTTTGGTATCGGAAAAGACAGAGAGAGTATCTATTGGATGGCGTTAATTAGACAGGTTTTAGTTTCTGGATATTTACGAAAAGAAATTGAGCAATACGGTGTTGTTAAAATAACACAACAAGGATTAGACTTTATTAAAAATCCAACATCATTTATGATGACGGAAGATCATACATACACTAGCACAAGAGATAGTTCTATCATTACAAATACAAAAGGAAATGCTGGTGGTATAGATGATGAATTAATGGTGATGTTAAAAGATTTGCGTAAAAGGATTGCTAAAAAAATAGGTGTTCCGCCTTTTGCTGTTTTTCAAGACCCGTCTTTAGATGATATGGCTTTAAAATATCCAATTTCTTTTGAAGATTTAGCAAATATTCATGGAGTTGGAGAAGGTAAAGCACGTAAATATGGAGTTGAATTTATAAAATTGATTGAGAAATATGTTGATGAAAATGATATTTTAAGACCAGATGATTTAGTTGTAAAAAGTACAGGCGTAAATTCAGGGTTAAAATTATATATCATTCAGAATACAGATAGGAAATTGCCTTTAATAGACATTGCTAAATCGAGAGGTTTAAAAATGGATGAATTGATTAAAGAAATGGAAGCAATTATTTTTTCTGGAACTAAACTAAATATCAATTATAGCTTAGATGACTTGTTAGATGAAGAGCAACAAGAAGAGATTTTCGATTACTTTATGGAAGCTGAATCTGATAAAATACAAGAGGCTTTAGATGAATTTGATGGCGATTATGACGAAGAAGAACTTCGATTAATGCGAATTAAATTTATAAATGAAGTTGCTAATTAATTATATTTCAATATTTTATAAAGTGTATTTTCTCTTTTAACATTTTTTTGACATCCTTTTAACATTTTTAGGGCACAGTAATTGTAGTTTCGTTACGTAAAATTAAAAATATGCTAACGAAAAGGATTACTCTACTAGTGCTAATGTTGCTAACACTTTCACCAATCTTCTCTCAAGAAAAAGAATCAAAATTAAATATTTTTTTAAACTGTAATTTTTGTGATCAATCTTATATCAAACAAAATTTAGAGTATGCAGAATTTGTAAGAGATGAAAATTTTGCAGATGTATACTTGTTTTTTACCAATCAAAGAAATGGAAGTGGTGGAAGAGTATATGTAATTGATATTGTTGGTCAAAATGAATATAAAGAATTTAAGGATAAAATTACATATTCTACAAATTCAGACACAACAAGGGATGAAGTTAGAAGTTTAATGTTAAAGAATATTCGTCTAGGTTTAGTTCGTTTTTGGATGAAAGCTGGGTTACAAGATAAAATTACAATTACAATAAAAAAATCTAAATCAACAAATGTATTAGAAGAAGTTGATCCTTGGAATAATTGGATTTTTAGAGTGGAAGCTGGCGGTTTTTTTAGTGGGCAAGAAACCTATAGTAGTAGTAATTTAAACTTTAATGCTTCAGCCAGAAGGATAACTGAAAAAAATAAATTCATATTTAGATTGAGATATGGTAATGAAAAAGAGGTCTATAAATTTGAAGGAGAACCAGATCAAGTATATAATACTAGTAATAGAAACGTAACACTTTATAATGTTTTTAGCTTAAATAATCATTGGTCTGCTGGAGTTTTTAGTTATTTTGGTGGCTCTGACTACTCAAATAAAAGCTTATATGCAAAATTATCTCCAGCAATAGAATATAACTTTTTTACGTATAAAGAGTCGTTTAAAAAGCAGTTAACGTTAGCATATAAAATCGGTGGAGACTATACAGAATATATTGAAAAAACGGTTTTTGGTAAAACTGACGAGCTTTTATGGAATCATTCATTAAGTTTAGAAGCTAGTGTAAAACAAACTTGGGGAAATGTTAATGGATCTATTAGATATGAAAGCTATTTACATGACACAGCCTTAAATCAATTTTCTTTTGATTTAAGAGCAAGAGTTAGACTTTTTAAAGGGTTTTCTTTTAATATTGGAGGAGATTATAACATTACCAATAATCAAGTTAATTTGCCTGCAGGAAACTTAACCGTAGAAGAAATTTTATTACAGCAACAACAATTAAAATCGGGATATAATTACAGGTTTAATATCGGATTTAGTTACACATTTGGCTCGATGTTTAATACCGTAGTAAACCCAAGATTTGGGGATTAAAATTTAAATTGTAAAGATAGTTACTAAAATACCCAGTAAAATTGCAGTAAATTTCTGAATATTAAACTTGTGATTTTCAGAACTTTCAAACAATATTATTGTAGAAATATGTAAAAACACTCCAATTATTAATGCAGTGATTTCTGTATGATAATCTGAAAAGAAAGCTATTTTATCTGCTAGAAAAACTCCTAAAGGACTCATAAAGGCAAAAACTCCTAAGAAAACAACTATTGTGTTCTTTGTGAATTTAGAATGAATTAAAAAGGTTGTTAAAACGATAGCAATCGGAATTTTATGTACCACAATTGCCCACAATAAATTAGCGTCATCTGTTTCAATTGGAATTCCTTCAGAAAATGC
>JBLHOD010000219.1:0-3391 GCA_047622545.1 Polaribacter sp.
TGAGTTATTAAAAAATAAATATTTTAAATTAATACTATTTTTTAAGTTCTAGCTTTTCGGCAAAATAATCACAAAAATCTTTCATAGTTGCACTCATTTTTTGATCATCAGTTGCGCGATCAAAAGTATTTGTCATAGAAACCAGTGTCTGATGAAAGAATTGTTTCATTTCATCTACAGGCATGTCTTTTGTCCATAAATCCATACTGAGTGTTTCTTTTTGTTTGTTATCCCAAACAGAAATCATTATTGCCTTAGATTCAGAATTTTCTACTCCACCATCTTCTGCTGTCCAAAAAATAGTTTCAGGAACTTTATTTTCATCTAATCCTACATTAAATTTAATTTTTGAAGTGTGTTTTACTGCCATTACTTTTTTGGTTTGTATTTAGAATTTTTATATACTTCTTCTGAAGGCGTTTTTAATAATTGCTGCAAAGATACATCATTATGTTTCATGTATGACTTTACAATTTGCCAACCAATCCAAGCTCCAATTCTTCCTGGAGACATCGAATCTTCTGATCTATAAAACTTAGAAAACGGCGCCAATTCTAAAAATCTTTTGTTCAATTTTGTGTCGGTACTAAACAGTAATTTATTTTCAATAAAGTATTTCCAAACTTGTTCTTCATTTTCCACTGCCCAATTATTTTTTTTCTCTGAATATCCAATCTTTTGATACTCTTTTACCGTTGGCAAATACTTATCTAATAGATAAAGCTGCTTTCCTTCTGTTATCATTTTACTGATAAATGTCCTATCATTTGTATTGGTTTGTTTTGGAATTATCGCTTTCGCAACATCAATAACAATATAATCTTTTTGAAAATTTTGTTTTATGTAATTTGGGTAATCCGCATAGAACTTATGGTTTTCTCCCAAATAAACATCCAAAGAAATTAATAAATAATCTCTTGTATATAGCACCTTATTTTGATAATCGATATTACTTAAAAGTGTAACTACTTTGGGCGAAATAAAATCTGGATTATAATATTTTATATGCTTAAATAATTGTTCTAACTCTTTTTTCAGAAAATCGATATTTGAAAATATTTTTTGTGTTTCAATAAATAGTTCTTGCTCATCTGTATTCTTAATTTTTTGAATCCAAACAGAATCTGGTGTGTTTTCGGGGAAAAAGAATGGATATTTTTCTTTTGTTTTAAAAAGTAAATCTTCTTCTGTTGTATAAAAATCTACATCAAATCTATCAATCAAAAAATTGATCTCAATAGCACTTACGTCAATTTGGTTTTCTTGTTTTGTATCACAAGAAAATAAGAATGTGAAAAGAGAAAAAATGAAAAAATATTTCCGCATTATCTTTGTATATTAGAGTTCTAGTTTAATAACGACAAAAGTACTAAAATAGTTTATAAATGAACACCGAAAGAGTCTCTGAACATATTGTAAATTGGTTAAAAAATTATGCAGTTAATGCAAAAGTAAACGGATTTGTTATTGGAATTTCTGGCGGAATAGATTCAGCTGTAACTTCTACGCTCTGTGCAAAAACGGGTTTAAAAACTGTTTGTGTAGAAATGCCAATTCATCAAGCAGAGAATCAGGTTAGTAGAGGATTAGAACATATTAAGAATCTTAAAGATACATTTAGCAATGTATCTTCTGTAAAAATTGATTTAACTAGTACTTATGATAATTTTAAAAATCAAGATTCTAGTACAGAAAATTCATCAACGGTAGATTTGGCTTTAGCAAACACAAGAGCAAGATTAAGAATGACTACTTTGTATTATTTAGCTGGTATAAATGGATTGTTAGTTGCCGGAACAGGAAATAAGATTGAAGATTTCGGTGTAGGTTTTTACACAAAATATGGTGATGGTGGTGTAGATTTAAGTCCAATTGCAGATTTATTAAAATCAGAAGTTTATAAATTAGCTAACTATTTAAATGTTGCAAAGTCTATTCAAAAAGCACAACCAACTGATGGTTTATTTGGTGATAGTAGAACAGACGAGGACCAAATTGGTGCTTCTTATGACGAGCTTGAATGGGCAATGAAAATGCTAGAAAATGGAAAAACCGACTCAGATTTTGATGGCAGGAAACTAGATGTATTTAAAATATACACAAGATTAAATAGGATCAATCAGCATAAAATGCTTCCAATACCAGTTTGTGAAATTAGTGATGCTCTAAAGTAGATTTGCAGCTATCATAGTTCTTTTAATTCTATGATATGCTTTTTTCTTAGAGCCATTAACAATAGAGAATGGCAATATTATAAAAAGTTGAATAATCTTAAAAATTTGTAGTGTTCTTTTCATGTCTTTTTTTAGCGTAGACTAAGATACATAAAAAAATTAAGCTAATAGCTACGTACAAACACGTGCATTCATAAAAGTCAATTAAATAACTCTATTTAATTTTTCAAATAATCTTTTTTTAAGCCCAGTATAATTAGAAATCAACTCTAAATCTACCTTCGCAGAATTTTCGTTTTGTGCTTCTTTCATTATTTCATTAATCTTACGTTCTATTAATATTCTTCGAAGATTTAAGATTGCATCTGTCACTAGTTTTGGTAAAATATTTACGGTTTCGGTAACAAAAATATTTTTACGTTCCCATTCGCTTAACGTATATTTTTCTTCATCCATTAAAATACTCGTAACTTCATTAGCAATTTCTTTGTTTTCATGATTTATTAAACTGCTAATTTCAATTTTTTCGTTCTGACCTATTTGATTAATCAGCTCATAATATACCAATTGAAAAATAGCATTGGTAAACTCAATTTCATCATCTTGAAGATTTAAATACAATTCTTTAAAAACAGGTGAACTATATTTTTCTATTTCTTCAACTATCTTTCCGTGTTCATTTTCTGTCTCAATAATATTTGTAAAACTCACTTCCTCGTTTCCAAACAACAATAAAATTCTAATAATTTCTTTTTCAAGAACATATAAAGTATCCGTTTTTATTTCTTTTTTAACGTCTTCCTTTACAACTTGAAAAGAAGATTCTCTTTTATGTGTAGATTTTAACGCTTCTTCATTCCCTTTTTTAAGCATTTGAGCTAACTCACTAAACAACACACGTTCAGAAATCTCCATTATACGCGCACATTCTTGCACGTAAACTTCTCTTTGGATGTTATCTGGAATTTTAGAAATGCTCATTACAATATCACGAATCAATCCTGCTTTTTTGACAGGATCATTCTGAGCTTCTTCCATTAAAATGGAAACCTTGAAATTGATAAAATCTTGAGCAGAATTTTCTAAATATTCTTTTAATTCATCATCTGAATGCGATTTTGCAAAACTATCTGGATCTTCTCCTTCAGGAAAAGTAACCACTTTCACATTCATTCCTTGTTCAAGGATTAAATCAATTCCACGAATCGAAGCTCTTA
>JBLHOD010000220.1:0-3390 GCA_047622545.1 Polaribacter sp.
TAGAAACAACAGCAAAGTTGTATAAAGTTTCTAAGGAATTTATAATACATTCTGATGCTATTGGTAAAATTAGATGCTCAAAAAAAGCGCTAAAAGTTGCAGTACAAAGCGGATACTTAATTATTGATGAAATAAAACTCTCTGGAAAGAAGAAAATGGAGGCTCAAAACCTATTAAATGGGTATCAATTTTCATCTGACTCAAAAATGACTTAAACCCTCTATTGATAAGCTTTAGGTGATTTTGGCCTCTTTTTTGCCATGGTTATTAACAATTTCATGTCTTTTATTAACAAAAACAAGGTTTTTATAGGTCATTTCTTGCACGAACCCTTATTCCTGCTATATTTGTTAAGCTTAGTTAAGCAAAAATATTTAGATCAATTAATTTTTAAAAATTTACAAATCATGAACAAATCAGATTTAATCGATGCAATGGCTGCTGACGCAGGAATTTCAAAAGCTGCAGCTAAAGCTGCATTAGACTCATTAACTTCTAACGTTACTAAAGCTTTACAAGGTGGAGAAAGAGTATCTTTAGTTGGATGGGGAACTTGGTCAGTATCTAACAGAGCTGCAAGAACAGGTAGAAACCCACAAACTGGGAAAACTATTCAAATTGCTGCAAAAAATGTAGTTAAATTTAAAGCAGGTGCTGGATTAAGTAGTTCAGTAAACTAAGAATACAAAAAATTGTATTTAAAACTCTTCTATTCTTTAGAAGAGTTTTTTTATTGCTTAAAAGTTGCTATATTTAAAAACAATAACCAGAATCTATGAATTCTCTTTTACCAAAAAAAGGTAGATTATTAATTGCAGAACCATCAATATTAAATGACAACTCATTTAATAGATCGATAATTCTATTAACTGAACATACTAAAAATAATTCCATCGGATTTATATTAAATAAACCTTTAGGTCTTACAGTAAATGATTTAATCCCTGATATTGATTGTTCTTTTCCTATATATCAAGGCGGACCGGTAGAACAAGATAATTTATATTTCGCGCACAAAGTTCCTGAATTAATTCCAGAAAGTATAGAAGTTTCTAATGGTGTTTTTTGGGGTGGAGATTTTGATGCTTTAAAAGAAGCCCTTAACGATCAAGATTTAAAGATAAACGATATTCGTTTTTTCTTAGGATATTCTGGTTGGGAAAGCAATCAATTAGAAGACGAGCTTAATACAGATTCTTGGTTTGTTTCAGAAAACAATTTCTTAAATATTTTTGCTGTTGATAATGCTACCATTTGGAAGAATAAATTATTAGAAAAAGGGGGTAAATATAAAATTTGGGCAAATGCACCAAGTGACATTCAACTAAACTAAGCTTTAGTAATTATTTGTTGTAGTTTTAAATTTGCTGACAACTTCTCTCCTATTTCTGTATTAAATTCTTTTTTACGATACTTTGTAACTGGCTGAATTCCTATAATTGAATTTGTTAAAAATATTTCATCTGCTTTTTGCATCTCAAAAGGAGAAATTGAAGTTTCTACAATCGTATAATTATCATTCTTTTCAATAATTTCTATCACTTTTTTTCTAACAATCCCTTTTATACAACCTTCTTCTAAAGCTGGAGTTTTAATTTCGGTGCCTTTAATCACAAAAATATTCGCATTTGTTGCTTCTACAATTCCTTTATTTTCATTAAGCAGCACACAATTGTCTAATTCATTTTCTTGCATATAAATACTTGCCAATGTATTTAACATTCTATTGGTGGTTTTAATTGTAGAAAGCAAACCAGAATAGTTGTAGAAATCTTTAAACAAATCAATACAATATGTGCTTTTTGATTGATATGTATTCTCAGAAACTTCTATTAAATAATCTACTTCATTTGTTTTTGGGGTGTACAATCCGCCATCTTTCCTATAGATAGACAATCTTACACGAGATTTTTTGTTCTCTAATCGGCTAGGAATCGTTTTTAAGATTTCTTGCTCAATAAACTCTAAGGTGAATTCCATGGGGATTTCCATACGTAACATTCGCATAGAAGCCATTAATCTAAAATAATGATCTTCCCAAAAAACTACATTGTTATGAATAACATTCATAGTCTCAAAAATTCCATCTCCATATTTAAATGCTCTGTTATTTACAGAGATAGAAAAATCATTTTTATTAATTAAATCGCCATTATAATTCAGCATAATTATCATCTTAAAATTGAAAAGCAAAATTACATTAAAACCTATAAAATTTGGTTTATAATTCCATAAAAAAAAGCCTTATGAAATATTTATAAGGCTTTTTTTTTGGCAACATTAACTTATGCTCCAATTGTGTGTTTTAATTCATCTATTTGGTTTTCCCATAACATCTTAGATTCTTCTACTTCATCATCATCTGCAAAATCAGTAATCATTAGAGAAACATCTTTAGTAATAGGGTCAACTTGAATTCTAAATTCAAAATAAGTCTCATCTCCTTCGCTTTCCTCCCATTTATATTTCATTTTTTCATGATTTTTGTTTGATAGGATAGTTGCTTTTTCTTCAACTCCATCCCAATCAAAAGTAACCACTTTGTCTCTTGAATTTACTCTGTCGGCAAACCACTCTTCTAATCCTGCGGGAGTTGCAAAATAGGTATATAACATATTAGGAGAAGCATGTATTGGAAATTCTAATTCGAATCTAATTTTACTCATTTTTCATTTTCTTAGAAAGGCAATATAGGAATTTATTCCTTTTTAAAAAAATTAAAAACATAGCTTGCAAAAAAACAAAAATATCTTATATTTGCAGCCGCATAATAATGGCGAGGTAGCTCAGTTGGTTAGAGCGCAGGATTCATAACCCTGAGGTCACGGGTTCAAATCCCGTCTTCGCTACAAAAAACCCAAAACAATTGTTTTGGGTTTTTATTTGTTTTATTTTTAAAAAGATTTAATTTTTAAACTTGTATAAATTGCTGTTTTAATTCGTTCTACAGTACAACCGCTAATTAACTGATAATTTGTAGTAATACTTTTATTAGCAACAACTTCTTCTAACGATTTACCTTTATTAATTTCCGCTTGTACTCTACCTCTATTTTAATGCTGCTTTGTTAGAAACATTTCATATCTGATGTTTTAATTATGTGACACCTATAATTTAAAAGTTTTTATAAAGTTCAGAATGTAATCCTATTCCCTATATTTCTTAACGAATTACATAAGTTTCTTGAGCAGTTATTTCATTAATTTCTATCATTAAAATTTGAATACATGTTTATGAAACTTAAAAATACAATTATAAAATATAATTGAAAATATAATTGAAAATTTTATACTAATTTCATTTACTGAAAGTTAGCTTTAAGTCGTTAATTTTTATTCATTTTTATGAAATATTCTATTGAAAAAATAAAAAATGAGCTTATATTTGCAG
>JBLHOD010000221.1:0-3387 GCA_047622545.1 Polaribacter sp.
ATGAAATGTAATTATCAGTTATCAGTCCTAACTGGTGGTAATTGTGTTATTGTTTAAGCGCTTCTTTTAAGATGGTAATTGGATGTTTTGCAATTCGTTTTGTGCCGTCAAAAATTTGATGTCTACAACTTGTTCCTGCTGCAACAATATCTGTAGCAGAAGCACAGTTTCTTACTTTAGAAAACAAGGTATCTTCACCAACTTGCATACTGATTTCGTAATGTTCTTTTTCGTAACCAAAACTTCCTGCCATACCGCAACAACCTGTATTTAGTATTGTAACAGAATAATTTTCTGGAATATTCAAAATATTGAAGCTCGCACTTGTGCTCGACAATGCTTTTTGATGACAATGTCCGTGAATCTTGAGTGTTTTAGAACCTTTAGTAAATAAAGAAGTATCTAAGATACCTTTTTGGTGTTCGTTATTTAAAAACTCTTCAATAGTAAATGCATTCTTTGCAATTTTCTCTGCGGATATTTTGTCATCTGCCAAACGTATGTATTCATCTCTAAACGTTAATATGGCAGAAGGTTCAATTCCGATTAACGGAGTTTCATCAGAAATCACCTCTTTAAAAATCGAGATATTTTCATTACAAACTTGTTTTGCTTCTTTTAAAAACCCTTTTGATATAAAACTTCTTCCGCTTTCTGAATGTTGAAGAACTTCAATTGAATAGCCTAGCTTTTCTAAGACTAAAACAGCATCTTTCCCTATCTCTACATCATAAAAGTTGGTGAATTCATCGTTAAATAGATACACTTTTTTAGAATGCTTTTCAATCTTTTGTTTTGCAAACCATTTATCAAATGTTTTAGGTGCCAATTTAGGAACACTTCTTTTTTGTGCAATTCCCATGACAGCTTTTGCCAACCAAGTATTTAAAAGTATATTGGTTAGAGCAGGAGCGATGCTTCCTAATTTATTGTATTTAACATTATTGGCAAATAGTTTACTTCTAAAAGAATACCCATTTGTTTCTTGATATTGATATAAAAACTCTGCTTTCAACGCAGCAACATCAACATTACTTGGGCATTCTGAAGCGCACGCTTTACAACTTAAACACAAATCGAAAACATCTTTTAATTCTTTATGGTTAAATTTATTTGGTTCATCAGAATTGGTTAAAAACTCTCGCAGCGTGTTTGCTCTCGCTCTAGTTGTATCTTTTTCGTTTTTAGTAGCTCTATAACTCGGACACATCGTTCCGCCAGCAGATACAGGTTTTCTACAATCTCCAGAACCATTACACTTTTCAGCTAACTTTAAAATACCTTCGTTTTCAGAAAAATCTTGTATGGTTTTAATAACGGGTTCTTTTCTGTTAATTTTGTAGCGTAAACTTTCATCCATCGGAAAAGCATCTGTAATTTTTCCTTTGTTAAAAATATTCTTTGGGTCAAATGCTTTTTTAATTCTTCTTAAGATTTGATAATTATTTTCGCCAATCATTAACGGAATAAATTCTGCACGTACAATTCCGTCTCCGTGTTCGCCACTAAAAGAACCTTTGTATTTCTTTACAAGCTTTGCTGTTTCTGTAGTTATTTTCCGGAACAACACCACATCTTCTTTTTTCTTTAAATTTAAAATCGGACGTAAATGAATTTCCCCAGCACCAGCATGTGCGTAATACACTGCTTTCTGCTGATATTTGTCCATTATTTTAGTAAATTCTTCAATATAATTTGGTAAATCTTCTAAAGCAACCGCTGTATCTTCAATACAAGCAACCGCTTTTTTATCTCCAATCATATTTCCTAACAAACCTAAACCTGCTTTTCGTAGCTCAAATATTTTTTGAATATCGTCTCCATAAATCTTTGGATGGTGATATCCGAAGTTGTTTTTTTCTAAATCAATAATTAAGTTATTTGCTAAAACCTCTGCCTCTTCAATGGTGTTTGCAGCAACCTCTAACATTAATACTGCTGCTGGATCGTCTTGTAAAAAGAATCTATTTTTTGCTTGTTCTCTATTGTTTTTTGTGCAATCTAAAATTACCTTATCCATCAATTCACAAGTATACAACTTGTGGCTCATGGTAATTAAAGTTGCTTTTAAACTTTCATTGAGACTTTTAAAATGTGAGGTAATTAAAATGCTTTCTTTCGGCTGAAGTTGATCTAACTGTAAAGTAATTGCAGTAGAAAACGCCAACGTTCCTTCGCTACCCGCTAATAACTTTGCAACGTTAATGGTTGGTTCTGTTCCGCCAAACAACTCCGATTTTAAAAATTCATCAACGGCATAACCTGTATTTCTTCTATGAATGGTTTCTTTCGGAAACTCTTTTTTAATTTCTTCTTGTGCCGAATCGTAAATTAATTCTGCATAGATAGTTTTGTAAATATTTCCTTCTAAAGTTTCTTCTTCTGTTTTATTTTTGAACTCTTGCGAAGTTATTTCAGAAAACGTAGCCAAACTACCGTCACTTAAAATAGCATCAATACGTACCACTTTATCTCGTGTAACTCCGTACCGAATAGAAGTACTTCCTGACGAATTGTTACCAACCATTCCGCCAATCATACAACGATTAGAGGTTGAGGTATTTGGTCCAAAAAACAATCCGTAAGGTTTTAAATATAGATTTAATTCATCACGAATAATTCCTGGTTCTACCGTAATTGTTTTTGCTTTTTCATCAAAAGAAATGATGTTTGTAAAATATTTAGAAACATCTACGATAATTCCGTCTCCTACACATTGTCCGGCTAACGAAGTTCCTGCTGTTCTTGGAATTAAGGTAATTTGATGCTCCGTTGCAAAAGCAATTAATTCTTGAATATCTTCTATGTCTTTTGGAAAGGCAACAGCTAACGGAATTTTACGATACACAGAAGCATCGGTTGCGTAGATTGACTTGTGTAACTCATCAAAAAGGAGGCTTCCTTTTAAAGTAGTATTTAATGCAATTAAAATAGAATCGTCAATCATTTTTTATAGAATCGTATCCTACGAATTTAAAAATAATAAATTGCTTCTCTATTGATTTTTTCTGTAATATTTTTAAACCTATTCTTGTGAGGTTGTCTCTTCTTCAACATACTCAGGAATCCCTACTATAAATCACGTTCAGTTCTGTGAGACCTAGATCTCGCTTTATTATTTGCTCAAATACTTATCAAACCAAGCCAAGGCTTCATCAACTCCTTTTGATGCTTGCTTAAGTGTTGGGGAATGGTTTGTTTTTTCGAATTCAATAAAATTAGAGAGTACTCCTGCTTCTTGAAGTTTAGAATACATTAATTCACCTTGAATAAATGGTACTGTTGTATCTATATCGCCATGCATTATTAAGGTGGGCGGATCGTTTTTTGAGGCGTAATTAACTGGTGAAAATTCTTGATACTGTTCTGTAGACAGTTTCAAAAAAG
>JBLHOD010000222.1:0-3386 GCA_047622545.1 Polaribacter sp.
TTGAAGCAAAACTGGGTGAAGTAAATTCTGGATTTGCTTTTAAAAGCTGTTAAAATATATTTTTTAGTATTAGAAAATAAAAAAGACTGTTTAATAGATAAACAGCCTTTTTTAATTTCTAATTGTTATTTTTTTCTTCTCCTGGATGATACGTTGATTTAGCTCTTTTTAAAACATCTTCTCTATAATAAGCAACTTCTTTAAATTGTTTGTCTGCATAACGTTGAGATTGGTCTGAAAAATGAGGAGATTTTGGATCTCCGCTTTGTCCACCTGCCAACATTGTTTTAGCCGTAACTTTATCTCCAAATTCAACTACAGCAACAAAACTATTTCCTGATGTTCCGTATTGACGTTTCGTGTCTTTTCCAAAACGAGTTCCGAATGAAGCCAAAGCTCCCCAAGAACTTGAAGCCATACCAACTGCTAAACTTGGTTTTGCATCGTTAAAATCTTGTTGAATTTCCCCATCGTTACGTTGGTAACGATTAAATTCTCCCCAAGCAGTTTTCCAAGAACCGAAATCTGCTTTTAGTTTTTCTAAACTTTGTTGAAAAACAGCTAGTCTTTCTTTTGTTGAAGATTTTTTACTCATATAATCAAAACGACCAAGTCGACTAATTCTTTTGTTGCCAGCCATTCTAGGTATTTTACCAGATCTGTAATACGCATTTATGTAAAACTGAGCTAAAGTCATTTCAACTGAATTTACTGAAACTTTAAAATTCCATTTTTTTAATAAAGCAATTGCTTCTTTAGCTTCTCTACTTTTTACAGGTGATTTTTTTGCTGCTTCTAACAGTCCTGAAATTAGCATGTCAGCTCCTGGTAAATACGGATCGTACGCTAAATCAATTAAAGAATCTATAGTTAAATCTTTCGCTTTTGTCAATAAAGGAACAGCATGTATTCCTCTAAAATTTTCAGGAAAAGAATACATATAATTAGGGTACTCTTCCTTTTTTGGACTGTACTCTAAAGCACTAGTAAACGGAGTAGAATTACAATTCTGAATCCAACCATTTGGTGGGTTTAAAACCATAATATTATCTTCTAAAGCATGTAATCCTTGCCAATCTGTTTTAGGATTACTTCCATCTACAGGTTTTGTATAATCAAAACTTACATCTCTCTTTGGGATAAAATTTCCATGATAATATGCAATCGTTCCATCTGCATCTGCATAAACGGTATTGTTAGAAGAGTTGGTTCTAATATCCATCATTTCATAAAATTCTTTATGATTTGATTTTTTAGTTCTTGTAAAAGACTGTGTCAATGCTTTTACTGGACTCCACATTAATGCAGTTGTTACCCATTTATCTCCATTCGCATGCGTAATTGGTCCGTGATGCGTTCTGTACGTCATAAAAGACTTTTCTTTAATTCCGTCTGTAGAAGTATATTTTAAATTTACTTTGATCGAATCCATCGGTCTTAGTTCATCGCCATATTTATAAGAAGTTTTAGAACCATTTTTCACAATTGTTTCCTCAAATTCATCGATAATATCTGTTCCTGTTGAGGTGTGCATCCAACCAGTTTTGCTATTGAATCCTTGATAGACAAAAAATTGCCCCCAAGTCACAGCGCCGTATGCGTTTAATCCTTCCTCACTAACCATATGAACTTCTCCTCTAAAAAAGAAAGAAGTATGTGGGTTGATTAATAACATTGCGTTACCAGATTTTGTTTTAGAACCAGCAATCGCAAATCCGTTTGAACCTCTTGGTTCATCATCTTTTAAACGAATTAAACCATTGTTAACAATAGCCATTTTGTTTTTGCTATCATAAAATTCTTTAACTTTTCTAGTAGAAACTCTTTCGATATCTCCACCGATAGAACCTTCACTGAAATACATTGACATCCAAGGTTCAAAACGAGTGATTAATTTTGGTTTTACTTCTGGGTTTTTTGCTAAATAATAATTCAATCCATCAGCAAAAGCAACACATAATTTCTGTAACCACGCTGGACTGTTTTCTAAATTTTCTTTGGCTTCTTTTTCTGTCATATATAAACGAGCACGTAAATCGCTGTACAACGATTCTTCTCCTTCAATTTCAGCCAACCTTCCAATAGCCCAAATGTAGTTATGTTCTACACGATTAAAATCGTCTTCTGCTTGTGCATATAGCAACCCAAAAACCGCATCTGCATCCGTTTTTCCGTACACGTGCGGTACACCAAAATCGTCTCTTATGATTTCAGTATTTTTTGCATGTTGTTCCCAACGTTCTTGTTCTGTTAATTCTGTATTATTGGTGCAACTTGCAAGAATAATTAATGATAGTATAAAAAGTTTTTTCATGATATAAGTTTGGTCATTAATGAAGTAAATCTACAAAAGAAAAAACATTTTATAAAGATTTGAGAAGTTAAATTCAATTTTAATACTTTTATGAATCGCAAAACTAAAAACACTCATGAAGTACTTTATTATTTTCTTAATATCTATTATTACAATTGGTTGTAAAAACAGCTCTGAAAAGATCAATAAGAATCTTGAAGAAAAAGCGATTCAGAAAAATTTTCCAGAATTAAAAGAAGGAAGGTATAATGTTGCTTTTTTAATTATGGATGGAACATTTAATACGGAATTAACTGCGCCTTACGATATTTTTCAGCATACAGTTTTTAGAGAGGGAATTAAGCAAATGAATGTGTTTACAGTTGCTAATACAGATGAAGCAATCACCACTTTTGAGGGAATGAGAATTTTGCCTGATTTTAATTATTTAAAAGATAGTTTACCAAAAATCGACATTTTGGTTGTGCCAAGTGCAGAACATCATTTAGATTCTGACTTAGAAGACACAGCAATGATTGATTTTGTAAAGCGAGTTGATAAAGAAGCGCAATTTATTACTTCGCATTGCGATGGCGCTTTTGTATTGGCAAAAGCAGGAATTTTAAATGGAAAAATTTCTACAACCTTTCCAAGTGATATTGATCAAATGAGAGAAACTTTTCCAGAATTAGACATCAGAAAAAATGTGTTGTTTGTGCACGATGGAAAATATATTACTTCTGCTGGTGGCGCAAAATCTTTTGAAGCTGCTTTGTATTTATGTGAATTTTTATACGGAAAAGAAATCGCCAAATCATTAGCTGGTGGTTTGGTAATTGATTGGGTTTTAGATAAGGTTCCGCATTTAATTGTAAAACAGTAAAATAAAAAAGGCTACCAATTTGGTAGCCTTTTTTATTTTTATCTAGTTGTTATATTATCCTTTTAACCAAGCTTCTCTTAATGTAGTTTTTGGATTATCCGCAGATAATTCTTCAATAACAAAACCAACTTGTTCAGTTTGCGGAACAATTGCAATTCCTTCTAGTTTTACAGTTTTTCCGTCTCTTACAACTTCTAAATTAATAGTATC
>JBLHOD010000223.1:0-3367 GCA_047622545.1 Polaribacter sp.
ATCAGAAGTTAAACGAAGTTAGCTGATTTTTTTGAGAAAGTCAAGTTTTTAATTCTTTACAAAGCCTTTTAAAACTTCAATCAACTCCGATTTATTTTCAATATGACTCATATGTCCGTCATCAAAAACAACAGTTTCTAAATGATTATTTTTTGCTTCTTCTAAAGAAATTTTATAATCTAATACAGGATCTTTCTTGCCAATAATAAGTAACTTTTTATAAGACAAATTCTGTAAAATATGTTCTCTGTTTGGCCTAATTCTCATACCTTCTTGGCAAGCAATATAACCTTGAGCTGGTGTTTGTAATGCTTCTTGTAAAGCAACTTTCATTTCATCTTTAAAAGTAATTCTACTTTGTTCACTAAATAAATTAGTAAAAGACATCTGAACCATGTTTTTAAAGTTCTTCTGCACTAACTTATTTGCTCTTGTTCTTAACGTTTTTCTTTCATCATCATCCGCTAAAGAAGTTGAGTTCATCAAACACAACCCTTTTACGTTCTTCGGATTTTTCTCAGCAAACGCTAAAGCAACATATCCACCCATAGAATGTCCAACAATAATTGATTTCCTTATTCGTAAGTGTTTTAAAACTGCTTCAACAGCTTCGGCCATCAATTCCATAGAATGGATATAACCAAAACATTCTGTGTTTCCATGGCCTAATAAATCGATACAAATAACTCTATTTCGCTTAGAAAGTTCTTTTGAAACAGAATTCCACATAGTAGAATTCTCTAAAAACCCATGTAAAAACACAATTGCACTGCCCTTCCCGCAGGTTGAAAAAGAAATTTTAGTTTTTTTAAACGTTAGAGTATTTTGCATCAAACAAAAATATGTATCTTTATTCTAGTTATTATATTTAATACATAAAATGTTATTATCACCATTTGAAAATATTACGGTTAAAGTTGAGAAGAAGCTAACATTTAGTCTTTTCTATTTATTGATAATAAGTGCTATTGTTTTAAGGTATTTTAACCTCACATTAGAAAATGAAATTGCTCCTTACGGAATTTTATCATTTGAATTAGCTGGTACGCTTGAGCAATCTGTAGAAATTATAAATTCTTGGTCTCCTTTATCAAAAACACTTGCTGGTTTGAGTTTAGGGTTTGATTTTCTTTTCTTACTAATTTACACCTTATTTATTTCGCTCTTAATTCACAAAGTAAATGAACGCTTATGGATAGGAAAGTCTTTTTATAAGGTAGGTGTAATTTTAATTTGGTCTATGTTTATAACTGCAATTTTTGATGCAGTAGAAAACGCTGCATTAATAAAGTTATTAATTGAAAATTATGAACAATACTGGTCTTCAGTAGCATATTCTTTTGCCCTTGCAAAGTTTTTTTTAATTTCAATTTCTCTTTTATACCTTATTTATAGCGCAGCATTATTACTTTTTAAGAAATCTTCTTAAATTGAATAAAACAAAAGAAATCTTTATCGTTGGATTTGCTTTGTTTTCAATGTTTTTTGGAGCTGGAAATTTAATTCTTCCTCCTTTTTTAGGAGTTCAATCTGGCGAAAGTTGGAGCGTCGTTACTCTTGGTTTTTTTGTTACCGCTGTTATTGTTCCCATCATAGGAATTATGGCGCACGCACGTTTACAAGGAACCATGTATGATTTTGGCAAGAAAGTATCACCAACTTTTAGTTTTATATATTGCCTAATTGTCTATACAATATCGATAACATTACCAGCGCCAAGAACTGCTTCTGTTACTCATGAAATGGCGATTGCGCCTTTCTTCGGAACTTCCTCTTTACTAACAAGTACTATTTATTTTGCATTGGTTTTTGTTTTTGTGATGAATCGTTCTAAAATATTGAATGTCATCGGAAAATTCTTAACTCCTTTTATCATCATCATCTTATTAGCGGTAATAATTATTGGAATTACAACGACACCAGAAGCAATAAACCCAACAACTTTTAAAACACCTTTTGTTAGTGGTTTATTAGAGGGGTATCAAACTTTTGACGCGATTGGAGCGATTGTAGTTGGTGGAGTTTTAGTAATTTCTATGAACTTTAAAAAAGGAACTTCTTTTGAAATAAAAAGAGAAATCATTTCTAAAGCAGGAATTGTAGCTGGAATTGGTTTACTTATTATCTATACAGGCTTAATTTATAGTGGTGTTCTTTTTAGCAATTCTTTTGGTGAAAATGCTTCCAGAACAGAAATTCTTACAAGTTTAAGTACCCAAACTTTAGGAAATATTGGTACAACTTTTCTAAGTGTATTAGTTGCTCTAGCTTGTTTTACAACGGGAGTTGGAATTGTAACCGGAACTTCAGATTATTTCAAAGGATTGTTTAACAACTCACAAAAAACATATACAATTACCGCAATTATTGGTTGTGTTTTAGGAGTTTTAATTGGGCAATTTGATGTGCATTATATCATTGTAATTGCGCTACCAGCATTAATGTTTATTTATCCAATAACCATCATTTTAATTTTATTAAATGTATTACCAGAAAAATTAGCTTCTCCAGCAATATTTAAATCTGTAATCGGAATTACCTTTTTATTTAGCATTCCAGATTTTCTAAAGTTTATTATCAATCCTGATAATTTAACTGGGATTCAAAGTTATATTCCTTTTTCTGAACATAGTTTGGGTTGGGTTCTACCGGCATTACTAATTTTTATAGTTGTGAATGTATTTAAAAATTTTACAACCAAAACCTCGTAATTAATTTTTAAAAAGGCTAAAAATTTTATTTTGTTCTTCTCATTCTTTTTGGACCTAGCCACAACCAAAATCCGGTAATAGTAAATAGTAATAAAGCTAATCCCATAATTGTAGTATAAATCAATTTTATTGGATTTCCTGAAGTATTAAAATATACATCTAATGCAGAACCATCATGTATTCCTTCTATAAAATCCGCACGACGTCTTTCTATATGTAATAAATTCCCTGTAGCTCCATCAATCTGAATTCCATAATAGTTTTCAAAGATAAACTTTGCTGTTCCTTTACCTTTTCTAATATCAATCCGATCTACTTTTGGTTCTAACTCAGTAGAAATATGTTCTTTAAAATAAAGCGTTGCATTTGTTTGTAAACTATCTATTGGCAACCAATTTTTTAATTCAGAAGAAGTTCCTTTATATGTTTTTGAAAGTAAATAATCGTTGCTATTTTTCTTCCACCCAAGTAATAAAGCACTAATAGAAACCACAAAAAAGAAAACGAATAATGTTGCACCAGTATATCTATGCACTTTTCTAAAAATTCTTAAGACTTTTGCTTGTTTTTTCTTTTTTTGATTTTTACTCATAAAATTTTATTTGCTGTAAGCGAAAATATTGATTTTAATATATTTAGCAATAAAAAAAGCGAGT
>JBLHOD010000224.1:0-3367 GCA_047622545.1 Polaribacter sp.
AAAAAACTTCTGATAAAATTTAAACAAATGAAAACAATCAAACTCTTTGGACTTTTAGTATTAATAAGCTTTTCGGCATGTAACAATAATTCGTCAAGCGATCAATTAAAATCGATTATTAAAGAATATGAAAAATCCAGAGAGTATGATTTTAATAGAAATGAATCGGTAGAAAATACCATTAAATACTATCAAGCAGAATCTGATTTTTCAACAAAACTAAAAGAAAAATTAACGTCGGTTTCTGCGGAAGGTTTATCAGAAACTGATATAATTTCTAGAGAATTATTACTTTTTGTTTTACAGGATAAAATAGATACTCATACGTTTAAAATGTATCTAAATCCGATTACAAACGAATCTTCTTTTCACTTAAATTTAAGTAGAATGGCAAATAGAAGTTTTAAAAACAAAAAGCAAGTTCTAGGATATTTAAAGCAATTAGAAGATTTACCAAAAAGAGTTGATTACAATTTAAACTTGTTACGAGCTGGAGTTAAAGAAGGTATTTCGCAACCAAAAGCCGTTTTTTATAAATACGAAAATACATACAATAAACATATTGTTAATGATGTAATTAAGAGCGAGTTTTACACGCCCTTTAACAAATTACCTTCATCATTTTCAGTTGCATTAAAAGATTCGATTATTACAGCTGCAAAGAAGAGTGTTCAAGAAAATGCAATCGATCAATACAAAAAAATTAAAACCTTTTTTGAAGATGAATACTTTCCGAACACTAGAAAAACTTTGGGAGTAAGTACGGTTCCAAACGGAAAAGAATTTTATCAAAACAGAATTAATTATTACACAACAAGCAAAAAATATACTGCAGATGATATTCATCAAATCGGATTAAAAGAAGTAGCCAGAATTAAATCTGAGATGCAACAAATAATTAAAGATTTAGGCTTTATAGGATCTTTTGCCGACTTTTTAGAATTCTTAAGAACAGATGAACAATTCTATGCAAAAACGCCAAAAGAACTATTAATGTTCGCCAGAGATATTGCCAAAAGAATTGATGCAGAATTACCAAGATTTTTTAAAACTTTACCGAGAAAACCTTATGGCGTAGTTCCTGTGCCAGCTGCAATTGCACCAAATTATACTGGAGGAAGATATTCAGGTTCTAGAAGTGAAACAACTGCAGGTTTTTATTGGGTAAACACCTATAATTTACCAAGTAGAACTTTATATACAATTCCGGCGTTAACAGCACATGAAGCTGTTCCCGGGCATCATTTACAAATGTCTTTGAATAATGAATTGCCAAAAACAATTCCAAGATTTAGAAGAAACTTATACTTATCAGCTTTTGGTGAAGGTTGGGGATTGTACTCAGAATATTTAGTTGATGAAATGAATATTTATACAACTCCGTATGAAAAATTTGGTCAGTTAACGTATGAAATGTGGAGAGCTTGTAGATTGGTTGTAGACACTGGAGTTCATGCAAAAGGTTGGACACGTCAGCAAATGATAGATTATATGGCATCTAATACTGCATTATCTATGCACGAAGTTACTACAGAAACAGATCGATATATTTCTTGGCCAGGACAAGCATTGTCTTATAAAATGGGGGAAATTAAAATCCGTGAAATGCGTAAAAAAGCAGAAGCTGAATTAGGAGATAAATTTGATATTAGAGAATTTCATGAAGTAGTTTTAGCAGAAGGAACTGTTACCTTATCAATATTAGAATCAAGAATAGAAGGGTATATAGCAAAAAATAAAAATGAGTAGAAAAACATTTTTTTGTATTGATGCGCATGCTTGCGGAAATCCTGTAAGAGTTGTTGCTGGTGGCGGACCGAATTTAATTGGCAATACTATGAGTGAAAAGCGTCAGCATTTTTTAAAAGAATATGATTGGATCCGTACAGGATTGATGTTTGAACCTCGTGGACATGATATGATGAGCGGAAGTATTTTATTTCCACCACACAACCCAGAAAACGATTTTTCGATTTTATTTATAGAAACTTCAGGTTGTTTGCCAATGTGCGGACACGGAACAATTGGTACAATTACCATTGCAATTGAAGAAGGATTAATTACTCCAAAAATTCCTGGAAAAATTAAAATGGAAGCACCGGCAGGTTTGGTGAATATAGAATACGGACAAACTGGTAAAAAAGTAGATTGGGTAAAGCTAACCAATGTAAAAAGTTATTTAGCAGAAGAAAATCTAACGGTAGATTGTCCTGAATTGGGAGAAATTACTTTCGATGTTGCTTATGGTGGAAATTATTACGCAATTGTAGATCCGCAGAAAAATTTTCCTGGGGTTCACGATCTTACTGCTTCAAAAATCATTCAATATTCTCAAGTAGTTCGTAATCGAATCAATGAGAAATATCCAAATCTATTTATCCATCCAGAAAATCACACCATTAGAGATGTAACGCATATGTTGTGGACAGGAAACCCGATTGATCCAACTTCCTCTGGAAGAAATGCGGTCTTTTATGGCGAAAAAGCAATCGATAGAAGTCCGTGTGGTACAGGAACATCAGCAAGATTGGCACAATTACATGCAAAAGGAAAATTGAAATTAGGAGAAAAAGGCATTCACGAAAGCTTTATTGGAAGCAAATTTATTGCTTGTGTAGAAGAAGAAACAACGTTGGGTGGTAAACCTGCAATTATTCCAAGTATTCAAGGTTGGGCAAAAGTGTACGGATATAATACTATTATTATTGATGATGAAGATGATCCATATGCACATGGATTTCAAGTAATATAAAATAGATATGAGTAAAAAAGTAGTAATTATTGGTGGCGGAATTGTTGGATTATGTTCTGCCTATTACCTTCAAAAAGAAGGACACCAAGTTACCGTAATCGATAAATCAGACTTTACAAGCGGCGCATCTCACGTAAATGCGGGATATATTACACCGAGTCATCTTATTTCGTTAGCGCATCCAGGAATAATAAATCAAGGAATTAAATGGATGTTTAATTCTGCAAGTCCGTTTTATGTAAAACCCAGATTAGATCCAGAATTTTTAAAATGGACTTGGGCTTTTAAAAAATCGGCAAATGCAAAAAAAGTAGAAAGCTCTGTTCGAGTAATTAGAGATATAAATCTGTTAACGAGAGATTTATATGAAGATTTAAAAACGTCAAACGAATTTGATTTTCACTACGAACGTAAAGGTTTGTTAATGGCTTATCAAACGGATAAAGCTGGTGAAGGTGAATGGAAAGTTGGTCAAAGAGCAATTAAAGAAGGATTATCTGCAGAAAACTTATCCAAGGAAGAGGTACAGAAAATGGAGCCAAATGCAAATTTGAACATCAAAGGAGCAATCTTTTATGATTGCGATGCACACACAAGTCCATCTGATTTTATGCA
>JBLHOD010000225.1:0-3353 GCA_047622545.1 Polaribacter sp.
GCAACATTGGCTTCTGGAGGATTAGGAATGTCTGGTGTTACACCAACATACGCAATTACACAAAAAATATTAGAGCAAATATTTTAAAAAGTACAACTAACTAAACAAACAAAAATGGCTAAAGAATTACAACCTAAAGAAGACATAGAGTTAGGGTCGTTATTTATCATCATTGGAAAAGGATTCTCCAATATATTTAATTTTATAGCAACTATCTTTAAAGGGATTTATCACCTACTAATTTTACTTTTATTATTTATAAAAACGAATTTAGTTAAGCTTGCTCTTGCAGCAATAATCGGTGGAGTTGTCGGAACTTTTTTTGAACTTAAGAAAGCACCAACTTATGGTGCCGATTTGCAGGTACAACCCAACTTTAAGAGTACAAGACAATTGTATAATAATGTTAATTATTATAACGATTTGGTAAAGCAAAAAGACACAATTATTTTAGCAAAAACGTTTAATCTTTCAACTGAAATCGCAGCAAAACTTAAAATTTTTCAAATTTATCCTATAAAAAACGGAAACGATCTTTTAACTTCTTATGATGATTTAATTTTATCTGTTGATACATTAACCGCGAAAAGTTATTCGTTTGATGCGTTTAAAAACACGTTTACAGATTACGATTATAGAATTCACAATATTCATGTTATTGCAACCCAAAACAACGTTTTTTCTAAGTTAGATGAAGTTATTATTTCATCTGTTGTAAACAACAGGTTCTTTAATAAAGTAAAAAGATTAACAAACGAAAACTTAAATAGAACAGATTCACTTTTAAGAGAAAATTTAACTCAAATAGATTCTTTAAGAAAAGTCTATATGACAGTTATGATAGAAGAGGCTAAAAAAATAAATTCTGGGACAAGTATTGATTTAGGAGGAGAAAAAAGAACAACAAAAGAACTAGAACTGTTTGAAACCAATAGAAAAATAAATAAAGATTTAAAAGAAATTAGTGAAGATAAATCAGAAAAGTCTGAAGTTTTAAATGTCATTTCTAATTTTCAGCCAATTGGTTACGAAATTAAAGGGATTGACAAAAACTATGGAGTTCAATTAGCACTTTTAGGAATTGTTTTAATGGTGTTCTTTTTATTCTTAAAACAAGTAAACAATTACTTAAACAACTACAAAAAATAGTTGATGAAAACAATATTAATTACTGGCGGAGCAGGGTTTATTGGTGCAAATTTTATTCCTTATTTTTTAGATAAAAACAAAAATATTAAGGTTGTAAATTTAGATGCATTAACCTATGCAGGAGATTTAGAAAACCTTAAGGAATTAAACTCACATCCAAGATATTTTTTTGAAAAAGGAAATATTTGTGATAGAAATTTTATTGAAAATGTATTTAGTAAACACACTATTTCTGGGGTAATACATTTTGCGGCAGAATCTCACGTAGATAATTCAATCAAAAATCCAGATGCGTTTATTCAGACGAATATTAATGGAACATTTAATTTGTTAGATGTTGCAAAAAAATTCTGGATGGATGCTCCAAATTTGTATAAAAAAGAATATGATAACGCTCGTTTTCATCATATTTCTACAGATGAGGTTTTTGGTACTTTAGGAGTAACGGGCTTGTTTACAGAGGAAACACCTTATGCACCAAATAGCCCATATAGCGCATCAAAAGCAGCATCCGATTTTATAGTTAGAAGCTATTTTCATACGTACGGAATGAACGTTGTTACAACCAATTGCTCTAATAATTATGGTCCAAAACAGCACGATGAAAAATTAATTCCAACTATTATTAGAAAAGCTATTTTAGGAGAAAATATTCCTATTTATGGTGATGGAAAAAATATAAGAGATTGGCTTTACGTTTTAGATCATTGTAAAGGAATTGAATTGACGTATCAAATAGGAAAAGCAGGAGAAACCTATAATGTTGGAGGAAAAAACGAGAGAGATAATTTAGATATAGTAGGTGAAATTTGTAAAATTTTAGATAGAATTTTACCAAAAGAAAAATCCTATAAAAAACAAATTACTTTTGTCAAAGATAGACCAGGACATGATTTTAGATACGCAATTGATGCCTCAAAAATTGAAAACGAATTAGGTTGGAATGCAGAAGAAAACTTTGAAACCGGAATAAAAAAAACCATTGAATGGTATTTAAATAAATACAATACACAATGAAAGGAATCATATTAGCTGGAGGCTCAGGAACACGGTTACACCCAATTACACTTGCAATTAGCAAGCAATTAATGCCTGTTTTTGATAAGCCAATGATTTATTATCCATTATCAACATTAATATCGGCAGGAATTAATGAGATTTTAATAATTTCTACGCCGCAAGATTTACCGCTTTTTAAAAGATTGTTGGGTGATGGGGAAAAATACGGGTGTAAATTTGAATATACAGTTCAAGAAAACCCTAACGGGTTAGCTGAAGCATTTATTTTAGGAGAAGAATTTATTGGCGATGATAAAGTTGCTTTGATATTAGGAGATAATATTTTTTACGGAACAGGATTGTCTAAATTATTAAAAGAAAATGATAATCCAGATGGCGGAATTGTGTACGCATATCACGTTCATGATCCTGAAAGATATGGTGTTGTTGAATTTGATGAAAACGGAAACGCAATTTCAATAGAAGAAAAACCGTTAAAACCAAAATCAAATTATGCCGTTCCAGGGATTTATTTTTATGATAATGAAGTGGTGAAAATTGCAAAAAACATTAAGCCAAGTCACAGAGGAGAATTAGAGATTACAGACATTAATAGATCATATTTAGAAAGAGGAAAACTAAATGTTAGTATTTTAGATAGAGGAACAGCTTGGTTAGATACCGGAACTTTTGATTCTTTAATGCAAGCATCGCAATTTGTTCAGGTGATAGAAGAAAGACAAGGATTAAAAGTTGGCTCTATTGAAGAAGCAGCTTATAGAAGTGGGTTTATTTCAAAAAAACAATTACAAGAATTAGCAGAGCCGTTATTAAAAAGCGGTTATGGAAAACATTTAGAAGGAATTTAATGCAGATTACAGAAACTAAATTAAAAGGGTGTTTTATTATAGAACCAACAATTTTTGGAGATCAAAGAGGTTCTTTTTTTGAAAGTTTTAACAAAGAGCAATTTAAAAAACAAACAGGAATAGAAATAGAATTTGTTCAGGATAATGAAGCGTTTTCTAACAAAGGAATTTTGCGTGGTCTACACTTTCAAAAAGGAGAGTTTGCACAAGCTAAATTAGTTCGTGTTGTAAAAGGAAAAGTTTTAGATGTAGTTTTAGATGTGAGACCAAATTCTAAAACTTACGGAGAAACCGTATCATGTATTTTATCAGAAGAAAATAAAAAACAATTATTTG
>JBLHOD010000226.1:0-3351 GCA_047622545.1 Polaribacter sp.
CAGAAATGGTTTTTAGTTATTTGCCTTCAGAACTTGTTAAAGTTGGTAAAAATCAACATGAAATGACAAAATACAGCGATATAAATAATCAATATTTACTAGATAAAATTTCTGAAAAATCTAAAAAGAAACCTCAGAAATTTACAAAAACAAAGAATGAAATAGTTTTTGAAGTTGATTTGCATATCAATCAATTGGTGAAATCTACTAAGGGATTAGATAATTATGATATGTTAAACATTCAGTTAGATACGGCTAAAAGAAAAATAGAATATGCAATTCAAAAAAGAATTTCTAAAATTATTTTTATTCATGGAGTAGGAGAAGGTGTTTTAAAAACTGAATTACAGTATCTTTTTCAAAAATATCCAGTAAAATATTACGATGCTTCATATCAAAAATATGGATCAGGAGCAACTGAAGTTTATATTTTTCAAAACCCTAATTAAATTCCTATTTTTGTAGCATGAATAAAATCTATTTAGATAACGCAGCCACAACTCCGATAGATAAAGAAGTGATTGATGTTTTGTGTGAATCGATGCTGCATAACAACGGAAATCCTTCTTCTGTGCATCAATTTGGTCGTAAAGCAAAATCTTCTGTAGAAACAGCTAGAAAAAATATAGCGAAGTATTTTAATGTAACTGCAAGCGAAATTATTTTTACTGCGGGCGGAACAGAAGCAGACAATCTAATTTTACATAATGCTGTTTTAAATTTAAGTGTAGAAACAATTATTACTTCAAAAATAGAACATCATGCTGTTTTACATACAACAAATTATTTGCAAAAAACCTACAACACAACTGTTGTTTATGTTAACGTTGATGTAAATGGAGATTTAGATTTAAATCATTTAGAGCAACTTCTAGAAACGCATAAAACTCAAAAATGTTTGGTGAGTTTAATGTATATAAATAATGAAATTGGTAATTTATTACCGCTAGATTTGGTTTCTGAAATCTGCAAAAAGCACAATGCTTTATCTCATTCTGATACCGTACAAGCAATTGGGCATTATCCAATAGATTTACAAGAAACACCTTTAGATTTTATTGCGGCGAGCGCACATAAATTTCATGGACCAAAAGGCGTAGGTTTTGCGTATTTCAAAAAAGGATTCGGAATTCAACCTATGTTGCATGGTGGAGATCAAGAAAAAGGAGCGCGTTCTAGTACAGAAAATGTACACAGCATTTTAGGAATGGAAAAAGCGCTAGAGATTGCTATCTCTAATATAGAAAAAGACACCATTTATTTATCAGAATTAAAAAAATATTTTATTACTGAATTGAAATCTAATTTTAAAGATGTTGCTTTTAATGGAAATTCAGAATATATAGAAAAAAGCAGCTATACAATTTTAAGTGTTCGATTTGCAAATGCAAATGATATGCTGTTGTTTAGGTTAGATTTAAACGGAATTGCCGTTTCTGGTGGAAGTGCTTGTCAGAGTGGAAGTAGTAAAGGATCTCATGTGTTAAGCGAAATACTAAATGATACCGAAGCAGATAAAACATCGGTGCGATTTTCGTTTAGTAAAAACACCACAAAAGAAGAAATTGATATAACTGTATTAAAACTAAAAGAACTACTTAATTAAGTAGCTCTTTTTTAGTTTATTCTTGTATGATTATCTTTTTAGAGAGATTCCCTTTTTCAGAAAATACTTTGACAATATAAATAGCAGTTGGAAGATTCTTTGTAGTAAGAGTAATCTCTGATGTTACTTCTTTAATATTCCAGTTTTTAATTTTTTGCCCAAGTAGATTATACAATTCTATTTTATTAATTTTTAAATTATTGTTTTTAATTACAATTGTATTCTTAGTTGAATACACTGAAATTTCTTCAGTTACTATATTTTCATCAACACTTAATGTATTGCCGCTAAAAGTCATTACAAATCTATCAGTATAGGTTCCTTTAACTAGATTAAACATAGCCTTTTTTCCATTTATTTTATAGGAATTGCCAGTAATTTTATCCGTTATATAAACATTTCTGTTGATTTTTTTCCATTCATCTATAGTAAAAATCACTTCACCATCAGTCTCTAAAACAACATCTAAATTGACTTCTAAATCTTCATGTAATTCTTGAATTCCGGCAATAACATATTTTATATCAATATCAGGGAACTTCCAGTATGCATCATTTTTTCCAACATCTAAAACTTGTGAATCATATCCTTTTTCAAAAGCAAAAGTTCTGTTTTTAGTGAAAGAAACCCCTACATCTCTATGAACAATCTCCTTTTCCTCTATTTTTTATATGCAAAAGTGTTCGTTTAATTTACAGACTATATTTCAGTCCAATAAAACCAGTAAGCATATATTCATTTGTTGAGTTATACAGTGCTTTTAAATCTTTTCTATGTATAAGTTGTTGTGTAGCAATAAATTTTAATCGCTCATTTATCTTGTAATTAAGCTCTCCACTAAGACTAAAACTAGAAAAACCTTCTTTTTGTCTGTAGATTTTTCCAAAATCCACATAGGCAGCAGCACCTATTTTTCTATAAATACTTTTAACAATATATCCTGCACCAAGAGCATAACGTTTGTAATTATTTTCAATTAAATCGGCGTATTCTAAAGAAAGATACGTTGATACATGACTTTTCTCAAGACTGTAAACAGGAACTTCAATCTTGGATAAAAAGCGAACTGTTAAAGGATCGTTTCCTTCTTGATCTCCAACTAAGAATAGTATTGCGTCTTGTTGTAAAGATATCTCTATGTTGTTTTGTCCATAACTATTATAAAGAGCTAGCATAAAGCAACAAGTAAATAGTGTTTTTCTCATAATGTGGACTTATGTAAATAATTAGTTGATATAAATTTTCATTGGCAAAAGTTAAAATGTTACTTCGTTATTGCTAACAATATATAAAAAAGAAATTGATTTAGTCTTCTTTTAAAACCGTAGTATTTAACTCTAATATTAAAAATAAAATCATAAAAAATGCTGTCTTCCTTGCGTTGTTTAACCTTTATTAACGATTCCCTATCTTTAATAGAAGCTGTACCGAACCATTCTTGTATGGTTTTATTTTCTTGTCTTTCTTTAATTTTTTCTATCATAATTAACAATTAAAATGTTATACTTATTCAATAATACTAATAGTGCTTTTCAGAAACTATTTACTTTGTCTAAATGGGGTTTATGAAAGATAAGAGAGAGTTAAAAGAGGTCCCTAAACCTCTAAAAACAATCTCTCTCTTTCTCCCCTTTATTATTTTTGATACATAAAGTATTCGTTTTAATTTATAGGCTGTATTTTAATCCAACAAAACCACTTATTACATATTCGTTTGAGTTATACAGTATTTTTAAATCTTTTCT
>JBLHOD010000227.1:0-3305 GCA_047622545.1 Polaribacter sp.
GATAATGTGCTCCTTCCATTTCTAATCCAATAACATTCCATGTAGAATCATGAAAGAATTTTAAAACGTCTTTATTTTGAAGCGATGTTCCTAAAACCGAAATCATTGCTCCATCAAAAGATTGTACTCCAAAACCTTCTAAATCTTCTTTAGATAACTCATTTTTAAATGGATAATTATCTGCTGTTCCTTCAAAAACATGTGAAGACGGAATCATAATATCTCCTTTTCCTCCTTCTAAAATTCCTGCTTTTCCCATAATAGAAACAGATTCAACATTTAAATGTGTTATGCTATTTTCTGTAATATATGGTTTTAACAATTCGTCCATTGTTTCATAAGCTTGTTCTCCAAATGCATAATCCATTACAATTAGTACCGCCTTTTTATTATTAGAATTAACTTTAGTGTAGTCTGTTGTTGCAAAATCAATTTTTTCTGTATCAATTATCTGAACGTTTATATTGGTTCCAGAATTGTCTTTCACATAAATTAATCCGTTCTTAGAAGCGTAATTTTTAACTTTTCCCTGAAAACCTTTACTATTTTCGTTACTTAATAATTGAAATAATTTGAATCCTTTATTGTTTTTTGCTTCTGAAGGAATTGCTCCTTTAGCGTAAATTGAATTCATAACGCTGTGCATATTTGCGCTAATGATATGAATTGGTCTTTCTAATAAATTATTCTCTTGAAGGATTTTTTTAATGTTGTCTGCCCAGACTTCACCATAAATATGTTGGCCAATTTGTTCGTTTAAAACCGAACTGAATGTTACAACTCTCTTTTTGTTTTCTATAGCTTCATTAATAGCTAATTGTCCTAACCAATAAATTAGTTGAAAAAACCTATCTGGGTTTTTTTCTGTAGAAAAAGTAGCATAAATTTTTGATACTTCTTCATAGGTTCTTCCTAAAATGGTTCCTAAATGAGCAATGGTAACTTCTCTTTCGTCTTTGGTTATTTTTTTATCAAATAAAACAATGTCCCTTAATGTTTTCCATTCTCTAATAAAATCTAAACCTTCATTTATTAAAACTTTGTCTTTAATTTTATGAGATTCTATAAACAAGAATGTTAAATGTGTTAAAATGTCATAGATTTCAGATCGACCACGAGTAATTTCTATGTTCATTTGATCCTTATCTATTCGATAACAATTTCTTCTTCTTTTTGGTGGAATAATAGCTTTAAAATGAGATTTTTTATACCCTTCATCAGCTGTTAAATTAATAAATTGACATTCTTCAATTCCTTCTGGTAATCTTTCTATAATGTAAATTAATCCGTTTAATTCTACTCTTTCTTCCGCAATAGAACCATAAATTTCTGGTCTTAATAAGAGTAATGATTTTCTTAATGATTCTCCAGATATCCCCATCGGTTTATAAAAACCTCTACTAAATAAATGACGCATAGAAATGTATAATCTTTCTATTGCTCCTGTCGATTCTTGCGCTCTTGTTCTTTCTTTCATTCTAATTTCTTACTTTTTTAAGTAATTCAAAGATACTAATTTATATATCTTACTTTTCACCAGATAATATCTGATTGTATTTTGTAGTATTTTTTAATAATTTAACGGCTTCTAACACTGTTTTATCTGACGTCAATTTATTTTCATAAACGCCTTCTTGATAATAATATTGATCTAAAATTATATCTTTTAACTCGCTCTTAAGAAATTCTTTATTGCTTGTTAAAGCATTGATTTTTTCTGTTTTTAATGTGCTTATTATTCTAGAATAATCTTTTTTTATTTTCTTGTTTTGAGAATCATTTAACAAATTATAAGCTTTATTAAATGAGACTTCTTCTTTAGTAAGAAAGGTTGTGTCGGTTTGTAAAAACGCTTGAAATTGTTTAAAATTTGCATCTGTAAATCGAAAATCTTTCGCAGAAGTAATTTTATTGTTTCTAAAATCTATTGCAAAATCAAATAATGCTCTAGATCCTAACAATGCTTTTGTTTCATCTGTTAGAGTTTCATTTTCGGTTATAATGTCTGGAATAATTCCGCCACCATCAAAAACTTTTCGTCCGTTTTGAGTTCTAAATTCATTAATTCCTGAATCTGAAAACTTCGGAACTTTTCCTGTTTTAAAATCTCTATTTGCATAATCTAATTCTTGAATACATCGTCCGCTTGGCGTATAATATTTAGAAATGGTTACTTTTAATTGCGTTCCATAACTTAAAGTTCTGTAGCGTTGTACCAATCCTTTTCCGAAAGAACGTTTTCCCATTACAACTGCTCTGTCATAATCTTGCAATGCTCCAGTTACAATTTCTGATGCCGATGCAGAGCTACCATTTATTAAAACAACCATTGGAATATCTAAGTCTAACGGATTATTTCTAGACAAATACGTATTGCTCCATTTTTTAACTTTAGCCTTTGTAGTTGTAATTACTTTTCCTTTTGGTAAAAAAAAGTTAGAAATATTTACGGCTTCTCCAAGTAATCCTCCTGGGTTTGATCTTAAATCTAAAATTAAATTTGTAATTCCTTGTTCTTTTAAACTTTCAAACGCTTTTTTTAATTCTGATGATGCTTTTTCATTAAATCGTGTTAATACAATATAACCGGTTTTATTGTCTATTTTCTTAAAAAAGGGAACTGGATTTATTTCTATTTTTTCTCTTTTTAAATCAAATTGAAGCTTTTTTCCTTTTCTAAGAACTTCTATAGAAATTGGACTATCCGGAATTCCAAGTAACAAACTCGAACTGGCTTCTTTTTCTAATTCTTCTAAAATCTGATTATCAATTTTTGTAATAATATCTCCAGGTTTTAAACCCGCTTTATCTGCTGCATACCCTTTGTAAACACTAACAATTAAATGTATCTTATTTCCGTAATTTATTGAGGCTCCGATTCCGCCATATTCTCCTTCACGACGTATTTTTGCAGCTTCAACATCTTGTTCGTTAAAGTAATTTGTATAAGGATCTAAATCTTTTAGGGTGTTTTTTAACGCGCGAGTTGTGAATTCTGCGGGATTTATTTCGTTCACATAATACATATTCAATTCTTTGAATAATGTGGTATAAATTTCTATCTGTTTTGCAACTTCAAAAAATTTTGATTGGAATGAAAACGAAACAAAAACAAGTGCAATTAATAAAGCAACAATCGTTTTATTCTTGATGTTTTTTTTCATCTTTAGTTGTTTTTATTTTTTCTATAAATGCATTTAAAAGCTTTTCCATTTTTAATTCGATTTCAGCATACGTAAACTCTTCTTTACCAATATAAGAAATCATATACACATACGGTTTATCAATAGTATTGTAAACAATTT
>JBLHOD010000228.1:0-3285 GCA_047622545.1 Polaribacter sp.
GTATTTAACGTATGAATTAAAGGCAAGGTCATTTTTTGTTCTTTGATATCGATTCCGGTAGGTTTCCCAATTTTATCATCAGAATAATCGAACAAATCGTCTTTAATTTGAAAAGCAATTCCGATATATTCTCCGAACTTTCTCATTTGCTGAACTGTTTCTTGTTTTGCGCCAACAGATGCAGCACCAATTCCACAACAAGCAGCAATTAACGTTGCTGTTTTCTGGCGTATAATTTCAAAATATATTTCTTCTGTAATATCTAATTTACGTGCTTTTTCTATCTGTAGTAATTCGCCTTCACTCATTTCTCTAACAGCGATTGAAATCAATTTTAGTAAATCAAAATCTTCGTTATCAATTGAAAGCAACAATCCTTTAGACAATAAATAATCGCCAACTAAAACGGCAATCTTATTTTTCCAAAGTGCATTTACAGAGAAAAAACCTCTTCTTCTATTGCTATCATCAACAACATCATCATGTACCAAAGTTGCGGTATGAATTAATTCTACAACAGATGCTCCACGATAGGTTCGTTCATCAAAACCACCATCAGAAACCATTTTTGCAACTAAAAAAACAAACATCGGGCGCATTTGTTTTCCTTTTCTACGAACTATATAATACGTAATTCTATTAAGCAACGGAACTTTAGTCAACATCGATTCTTTGAATTTTTCTTCAAAGAGTTCCATTTCGTTTTTTATAGGAAGTTTTATTTGCTCTACAGGTTTCATTTATAATTTTAATGAATATGTTATTCCTATAAAAAGAGAATCTATACAAAGTAAGTATGGATTCCTGCCTACGCAGGAATGACAGAGCGCAAGAAAACCAAAAGTAAATAAATTATACGATTTAGAATGACAGAATTTTAAAAGATATTTTATTAAGTCTTATTTGCCAATTGGCCACAAGCAGCATCAATATCTTTTCCTCTAGAACGTCTTACATTTACAATAATTCCATGCATTTCTAAATTAGAAATATAATTGTTGATAGCTTGCGGACTTGCTTGTTTAAAATCACCATCATCAATAGGATTGTACTCTATTAAATTGACTTTACACGGCACGTAACTACAAAACTGTATCAACGCATCAATGTCTTCTTTTCTATCATTTATTCCGCCCCAAACAACATATTCGTAAGAAATTCTTCGTTGTGTTTTTTCATACCAATACTCTAATGATTCTTTTAAATCCTTTAAAGGAAATGTAGCGTTAAACGGCATAATTGAAGTTCTAACTTCATCAATTGCAGAATGTAAAGAAACTGCTAAATTAAATTTTACTTCATCATCAGCCATTTTTTTGATGATTTTTGGAACACCAGAAGTAGAAACTGTAATTCTTTTTGGCGACATTCCTAATCCTTCTGGAGAAGTAATTTTTTCGATAGATTTTATCACATTATTGTAATTCATTAATGGTTCTCCCATTCCCATAAAAACAATATTCGATAATTTATGATTGTAATACAATAAGCTTTCTTTGTTGATTGCTGCAACTTGATCGTAGATTTCATCTGGATTTAAGTTTCGCATTCTTTTTAAACGCGATGTTGCACAAAATTTGCAATCTAAACTACAGCCAACTTGACTAGAAACACAAGCTGTTGTTCTTGTATTTGTAGGAATTAAAACAGATTCAACCACCAAACCATCATGTAAACGAACCGCATTTTTTACGGTTCCGTCGTTGCTTCTCTGAATATTATCAACCTCAATATGGTTAATCACAAAGTTTTCTTGCAACATTTCTCTTGTTTCTAAAGAGATATTTGTCATGTCCTCAAAAGAATGCACGGTTTTTCCCCACAACCATTGATACACTTGGTCTCCACGAAAAGACTTATCTCCATTGCTAACAAATAACGTTCTAAGTTGTTCTTTCGTTAATGCTCGTATGTCTTTCTTTTTTAATTTCATCTGTTGTAAAAATACATAAAACCTCACAGGAAGCTTATGAGGTTTTATATAATTAAAAATTAAGCTCTTTTATATAATCAACATTGCATCTCCGTAAGAAGAGAAGTTGTATTTTTCTTTAATTGCTACTTGATATGCTTCCATTACAAAATCGTAACCACCAAAAGCTGCAGCTTGCATTAATAAAGTAGATTTAGGTTTATGAAAATTTGTAATCATACAATTTGCAATACTAAACTCGTGTGGAGGAAAAATAAACTTATTTGTCCAACCTTCAAAATTATTTAATCTTCCAACTGAAGAAACAGAAGACTCAATTGTGCGCATTACAGTTGTACCAACAGCACAAACTCTTTTTTTATTATTTAACGCATCATTAATTCTTTTTGCAGTTTCTACTGAAATATTAATTTTCTCAGAATCCATCTTATGTTTAGATAAATCTTCAACTTCTACTGCTGCAAAAGTTCCTAAACCAACGTGTAATGTAACTTCAGAAAAATCTATTCCTTTAATTTCTAAACGTTTCATTAAATGTTTAGAAAAATGCAATCCTGCTGATGGTGCTGCAACGGCTCCTTCGTTTTTAGCATAAATTGTTTGGTAACGTTCTGCATCAGAATCTTCTACTGGTCTATCAATTTCTTTTGGTAAAGGAGTTTGTCCTAACTCTAATAATTTTACTCTAAATTCTTCATAAGAACCATCAAATAAGAATCGTAATGTTCTACCTCTAGAGGTCGTATTATCTATAACTTCTGCAACTAAACTACCATCTTCTCCAAAAAATAATTTGTTTCCGATTCTAATTTTTCTTGCTGGATCTACCAAAACATCCCACAATCTGTTTTCTGTATTTAATTCTCTTAACAAAAACACTTCAATACGTGCTCCAGTTTTTTCTTTATTCCCAAACATTCTAGCAGGAAATACTTTTGTGTTATTCAAAACCATAACATCACCTTCATCGAAATAATCGATTATGTCTTTAAACATTTTGTGTTCTATAGTTTGTTCTTTTCTATTTAACACCATTAAACGAGACTCGTCTCTATGTTCTGCTGGGAATTTTGCCAATAATTCTTCTGGCAATTCAAAACCAAAATGCGATAATTTCATATATTTATTTTTCTAAGAATGCTGGCAAATATACAACATCGGAATAGGCGTTGTCAAGTGTTTTGCCTTTTAATTTAATTGGAGTCTATTTGAAAACCAATTTGTTGCATGTCTTTCCAAAAATTTCTATAGGATTTTGTAACCACATTTGCGTCTAAAATTGATATCGAAGTTTTTAATGCTAACGGAGCAAATGCCATTGCCATTCTATGATCTTTGTATGTTTCTATTGC
>JBLHOD010000229.1:0-3272 GCA_047622545.1 Polaribacter sp.
CTGTTCAGTTTTTATCAGAAGCGGATATTTCTTATATCACTACTATTATTTATACAGATAAAAAAGGGACAGAAGCATCTAGAATGAAGAAAGAATCTGTTCCATTAGCCATTCGTAAAAAAAGAAATAAAGTTCTTTTAGAGTTATCTAAAAAGAAACTTCATGCTTTTTATGAAAACCAACTAGGTATAGAAAGAAAGGTTTTGTTTGAAAACAAAAGGAGAGGAAACTGGATTTACGGGTATACTTATAATCATGTAAAAGTTAAAGCTACTTGGAACCCAGAATTGTGTAACACACTTCATGAGGTTAAATTAACAGGCGTTAAGGGAAGTACAATGTTATTTAAATTTTTAGAAAATAATAGCGTTAAGGCTCAAGACAAACCTTCAATGATTTAATATCCTACTTAATATATGTTCTTTTTAAAAAATAATATTTTTATAATTGCTGATTAAATTAAAACAAAAACTTTATCATTACCTCCATAGAACCATTATCGTTAATCTGATTGATCTTTGAAGTCGTAAAGTCATATGCAGCACCAAATTTTACATTTTTTATAAGATTAAACATGGTAAAAACAGAATACATTTCAGTACCAATTTGCGGATTAAAAAAACTTTAATTTTCACTAAATAAGGGATTGCTTCCATTTGCGCCAGCTTTATTTAAATCGATATTTATCATTGATCCTCCAGCTTTTACTCCAAAATAAATATCATGAGTTTCTGATACTTTTATTTTGTAAGAAATATCTAAAGCGATGTCTGTTTCTTGCAATACAAAAACTTGATCTCTAACTATAGAAATACCTAAACCTAAATTGTTTTTTTATACAGAAGTGTAGGAAAGAGCTTGTGTATTTGGAGCATCACTTACACCAACCCATTGACTTCTGTATCCTAAACTTATTTCTTTAAAAGAAGTACTACCTGCATAAGCAGGATTTGTAGTATCAACATTTATTGAAAATTGAGCAGCAACAATTCTGTTACCTGTATTGTCTTCTATTTCATCACTTGGAATTGTAATGCTTACTGTTCCGTCAGCAATAGTAGTAATTGTTACTTTAAATAGCGCATCATTTATATAGACAAAATTACTATAGTTAGCATTTGTCAACGAAAAATAGGTTTCATCAAAATCTGCTACATCTTCAGAAAATGTAATTGTAGCGACAAAACTTGTTGCATTTGTTGGATTCGATTTATCTGAAGTAATTGCAGCTTTAGGTTTGGTTGTGTCGTATGTAATACTAAATGTATTGCTAGCCAAATTGTCATTATTTGCTAAATCTTGTAATGAGTTTGCAGGAGTATCAACCGTAACAATTCCGTCTGAAATTGGTGTAATTAAGGCAGTGTATTTACTATCATTAATTTTATTAAAAATACTTGTGGTTGCATTAGTAACAATAACATCGCTTAAAGAAAAATTTTAAATATTTTCTGAAAACGTAAATGTTGCTGTAAATGAAGAAGATGTAGAGTTTACATACGAACCAGTTATGGTAACTGTTGGATTTGAAACCGTGCTTTTATTTTGAAAAAAATTTTCAAATGGAGAAGAAGGATTTATTAACGTACTATTTTGACTATAACTATAGTTGAAAAATAAAAATAAAAGAGGAATAGTAGCTTTTTTCATAAATACTAGTTTGTTTTCAAATACGTGTCGTAATTCTCTATTGATTGAATAATTAATTTTACAGCTTCTACATAAAACTGTTGATTTATATTTTCAAAAGTATCTGTGTCTTTATGGTAATCTTTATGATCTTCTACACCAAAATAAATAAATGGAATTTTCTCTTTATGGAAAGATCTATGATCTGATGAATTTGTCCAGTTTTGTTTTGTTTTATCATTCGGATCATCATGTCCAGATAATAAATTAATTGAAGATTTTACTTTTGTTAAAGGCTCTTTTAACTGCGGATAATGAAATAAACCACACGCATATAATTCGTTATTGTCGTTATGAGAAATCATATCCATATTAATATTTAATACGATGTTTTCTTTTCCTAAAGGAAAGTTTTTTACCAAATAAGCAGAACCATGCATTCCTGCTTCTTCAGCATCAACAGTTGCAAAAACTAAAGTATGATTTGGAGTTTTATCTTTAAAATAATCTGCAATTGCAATTACTGCTGCAGTTCCAGAAGCATCATCATCTGCGCCGTTATATATTTTTCCATTTCTAATCCCTAAATGATCATGATGTCCAGTAATAACAATTACTTTGTCAGATTTTCCTTTTATCATACTTACAACATTCCCGCCAACAACAGTTGTGTCAGGTACATTTACATCGTTTCTTTCTTTTCCTTTTACAGGAAACATACGTTGTCTTCTAGCTCCTTTATAAGTAGTTGTAAATCCTTGAATATATCCACTTTCTAAAACGGTTGCTAATTGCAATCTTTTAAATTCGTTCGCAATTAATTGTTGTGCTTTATAATTACCGGGTTTAGTAAAACCTCTTCCTTCTAAAGAATCGCTTGCTAATATTTTTATGTTATTTAACAATTGAATTTTATCAATTTTAATGTTGTTTGAAGTAGAAACTTCATTTAATTGATTAGGTAATTTTGGTTCGTTTGATTTACACCCAACGAAAAGAATAGTAGATAATATGACGAAAAAAGCAGCTTTAATTTTCATGTGATAAACAGTTTTTTGTTGATTAATGTATAAAGATAAAGAATAATAGAATTTAAAGGCAATATTTTTAATTAGAATTGGTTTTGTCAATATTATTTTTAGTTAAAAAATGGTATCGTTAATTGAATATGCTATATTTGAAAGCTTAAAAACAATTAAATATTATACTTTGCAAAGAGCAATAATTTTTCTTTTCTTTTTTTCCTCTTTATCTGTTGTAGGTCAAGAAACATTGCCAATCTATTCTGATTATTTGTCTGATAATGTATTTTTAATTCATCCATCTGCTGCTGGAATTGGAACTAGCAGTAAAATTAGGGTAACCGGAAGAAAACAATGGCAAGGTGTAGATAATGCTCCAGAATTACAAACGCTGAGTTTTCATACTAGATTTGGTGAAAAAGCGGCATTAGGTTTTGTTGTTTTTAATGACAAAAACGGATATCATTCTCAAAAAGGAATTCAAGCGAGTTATGCATATCATTTAAATGTTGGTAACGGAAGTGTTTTTGAGCAATTGTCTTTTGGTTTGTCTGCAACTGCGGTTCAAAACCAATCTGATCAAAGAACTTTTTTTGGTGACAGAACAGTTCAGCAACTAAT
>JBLHOD010000230.1:0-3261 GCA_047622545.1 Polaribacter sp.
ATGAATTATTGACAAATTCTTATTATTAATTCTGTTTATTATGTAGGTAAATTTGTGTAGTTTTGAAATTATTCTGTCATTTCGAAATGAGTTTGTAAAACGATTGAGAAATCTGCTAATAATTAAGAGATTTCTCGTTTCACCTGCCTGCCACAGACAAGGCTCGAAATGATAACAATAAATTTAAACAAAGAACCTATCTATTTTATAGACGTCATATTGCCAATTCCAATTCAGAAAACCTTTACCTATTCGGTTACAAAGGAAGAGTCTGAGTTTTTACAAAAAGGAATGCGTGTTGCTGTTTCATTCGGAAATACAAAAATGTATACGGCGTTGGTTTTTAACGTTCATCAAAACAAACCAGAGTTATACGAAGCGATTGATATTCTTCAAATCTTGGATGAGAAACCAATTGTAACCGAAATTCAATTGCAAAATTGGCAGTGGATTTCTAGTTATTACATGTGTTCTTTGGGTGATGTTTATAGAGCTGCGTTGCCTTCAGCTTTTTTGTTAGAAAGTGAAACTGTTGTTTTCAAGAATGATGAATTTACAGAAGAAACTGAATTAACAGATGATGAATTCTTAATTTTTGAAGCCTTACAACATCAATCGCAATTAACAATACATCAAGTTGCTGATATTTTAGGAAAGAAAAAAGTCTTGCCAATTATCAACGAATTGATTCAGAAAAAAGCAGTTTCTGTTCAAGAAGAAATCTACGAACAATACAAACCAAAAATGGTGAAATATGTTCGTTTAAATGCTCAATATACTTCTGATAAAGCATTACAAAATTTATTAGAAGAACTAAGTAGAGCGAAAAAACAACGAGAAGCTGTGCTTGGTTATTTTCAGTTATTTGCTGATAAAAAACCGATTAAAGCAAAAGAGTTAGAAACAAAAACAGGAGTTTCTGCAGCGGTAATTAAAGCCTTAGCTGATAAAGATATTTTTGAATTGTATGAAATTCAAACTGACAGAATCAACTTTAAAGGAGCTACAAACGATTTAAAAAACTTAAACGAGTTCCAAGAAGTTGCGTTATCGGAAATAAAAACTTCTTTTGAAGAAAAAGAGGTGGTTTTACTACACGGAATTACAAGCTCTGGGAAAACAGAAGTCTATACAAAACTGATAGAAGACAATTTAAAGTCAGGAAAACAAATCTTGTTTTTATTGCCAGAAATCGCTTTGACAACTCAAATTATTTCACGTTTAGAAAATTATTTCGGAAATCAAATTTCTGTATTTCATTCAAAATACTCTATGAACGAAAGAGTGGAAGTGTGGAATAATGTGTTAGAGAACAAACAGAAAGCACAAATTATTCTAGGCGCAAGATCATCGATCTTTTTACCGTTTTCTAATCTAGGATTAATCATTGTTGATGAAGAACACGAAACTTCATACAAACAATTTGAGCCTTCTCCACGTTATCATGCAAGAGATACAGCGGTAGTTTTAGCGCATCAACACAAAGCAAAAATTTTATTAGGTTCTGCGACACCATCATTAGAAAGTTATTTTAATACGCAAAATGGCAAATATGGTTTGGTTGAATTAAATCGCAGGTTTGGTAACGTACAATTGCCAAAAACAGAACTGATTAACATCAAAGAAAAACAACATAAGAAGAAAATGAATGGTCATTTTTCTGATCGTTTATTAACCTTGATTACAGAAGCACTAGAAAATAAAGAACAAGTTATCTTATTTCAAAATCGTCGTGGATTCTCGCCTGTTGTAGAATGTACAACTTGTGGTGTTGCTCCGCAATGTCCGAATTGTGATGTGAGTTTAACCTATCACAAATACAGAGGAGAATTAAAATGTCATTATTGCAATTACCAACGCGCCATGCCAAATAATTGTGCTGCTTGTGGAAGCAATACGTTAGATACCAAAGGTTTTGGAACAGAGCAAATTGAATTAGAGTTAAAAGAAATTTTTCCGACCTACAATATTGGAAGAATGG
Source organism: Polaribacter sp. (assembly GCA_047622545.1). Lineage (GTDB taxonomy): Bacteria > Bacteroidota > Bacteroidia > Flavobacteriales > Flavobacteriaceae > Polaribacter. The sequence goes on from JBLHOD010000230.1 coordinate 1,982, forward strand.
ATTTAGATACCACGCGTGGAAAACATGGATATCAGAAAATTATTGGTGCTTTTGAAGCCCATGAAATTGACGTTTTGGTCGGAACACAGATGCTTTCTAAAGGATTGGATTTTGAAAATGTATCGTTAGTCGGAATTTTAAATGCCGATAATATGCTGAATTTTCCAGATTTTAGAGCGCACGAACGTAGTTACGATATGATGGTTCAGGTTTCTGGACGTGCCGGAAGATCAAAAAAGCAAGGAAATGTAGCAATACAAACTTTTAATCCATATCATCAAATATTACAGCAAGTTTCTACAACCAATTATGCAGAAATGTATAAAGAACAATTGCAAGAACGTTGGGAATATCAGTACCCTCCATACTACAGATTGATAAAAATCACACTTAAACACAAAGATTATAATAAAGTTGATAGCGGAATTAATTGGCTTGCAAAAGCGTTGCAAAATGTATTTAGAGAACATGTATTAGGACCAACTGCACCAGTAGTTTCTAGAGTTCGTAATCAATATATAAAAACACTTACGATTAAAATTCCGCCAAAACAAAACTTAGCAGAAACGAAGCAACACATCGAAAAAATTAAAAACACGTTTCAATCTGTAAAAGACTTTAGACCGATTCGTTTTATTGCGGATGTGGATAATCAGTAGTCAGTATTCAGTTGTCAGTGAACAATTAACAGTTTTCAATAAGCAATTATCAGTTTTCAGTAACAGTTGGCATTTGCTGTTAGCAGTTATCTTCGATGTCAGTTAGAGCTGAGGCGAGAACTATTTTTTGTTACAAAAACTTTATTTTACTGTTACAATTCACCTACAGAAACGTCTTTAGTATAGTTTTATTCATTTTTTTTAATATTAAAAGCAACCATTTTAAAACTATTGTAGTCTATATATTTGTAAGGCGTTTAAAAATTATCAAACCGGATTGAAAATTATACCATTACACAACCAAACAAATCAGCTAATTACTGATGCCATCAAACAAAAAAGAGGAGCACAACAAGAATTGTTCGAGTTGTATTCTCCTAAAATGTTAGGTGTTTGCAGGCAATATGTAAAAGATTTACATCATGCAGAAGATATGATGTTATCTGGGTTTTTAAAAGTCTTTACACATCTTCCTCAATTTAAAAACGAAGGAAGTTTTGAAGGTTGGATTCGAAGAATTATGGTAAATACATGTATCTCGTATTTGCGAAAAAAGAATCCTGTACAATTATCGGATGAAGAATATGTGTTTAATAAACAAGCTATAGATAGTTTAGAAAG
>JBLHOD010000231.1:0-3254 GCA_047622545.1 Polaribacter sp.
TTTCTGTGAATACAAAAACAAAAGAGAAGTCTATTCTTAATGATTATAAAGCCCCTGAAACAAAATCAAAATATGCAAAAGCAAAAAGAAACGAACACGTTTCTCCGAATGGAAAATTAGCGGCATATATTGATGATTACAATTTATGGGTACGGGATTTATCAACCAATAAAAGAACACAACTTACTTTTGACGGAAAAAAAGATTATGGTTATGCAACCAATAATGCTGGTTGGACAAGAGGAGATAATGCTGTTTTAAAATGGTCGCCTAATTCTGATAAAATTGCAACTTTTCAACAAGATGCTCGTGGTGTTGGCATGATGTATTTAACAACAACCAATGTTGGTCATCAAAAACTAGAAGCTTGGAAACATCCATTACCTGGAGATAAAATTATTTTTACAATTGAACGTGTAATTATTCATTTAGGAGCAAGACCAAGAACGGTGCGTTTAAAAATGGGTAAAGATTTCCAAAGAGGCTCAACTACAGATCACATTGCGGGTCGTGGTGGTGTTTTATTAGATGCTCAATGGAGTGAAGATGGATCAAAGTTCGCATTTGTTTCTGGATCTAGAGATCATAAAGAAGCACATTTACAAATTGCAGATTCAAGAACAGGTAAAGTAAGTTCTATTCATAAAGAAGTTGTAGATACGTATTACGAATCTGGTGATCAAGGTGAAAATTGGAGAGTTTTATTTGACTCAAATGAGTTTATTTGGTTTTCAGAAAAATCTGATTGGGGACATTTATACCTTTATGATTTGAATACCAAAAAATTAAAAAACCAAATTACAACTGGTAATTGGTTGGTAAAAAAAATATCACATCTTGATGAAAAATCAAGAGAAATTTTATTTATCGCTGGAGGAAAAGAAGAAGGAAATCCATATCATGATTACTTGTATAAAGTAGGTTTTGATGGTGGAAATTTAACAAATTTAACTCCGGATAAAGGAACACACTCAGTAAATTTTTCTCCAAATATGGAATATTTTGTTGACACGTATTCTACGACTGATACTCCACCAGTTTCTGTTTTAAGAAATAGAAATGGAGAAAAAATTGCAGAATTAGAAACTGCAGATATTTCTGAATTAAAAGCTAACGGTTGGAAAGCTCCAATAGAATTTAATGTAAAAGCTAGAGATAATGAAACTGATTTATATGGTGTATTATTTCTACCTAGCAATTATAATGAGAATGAAAAATATCCTGTTTTAAATTATCTTTATCCTGGACCACAATCTGGAAGTGTAGGTAATTACGGATTTAGACCTGTTTGGAGAGATTTTCAAGCAGCGGCAGAATTAGGTTTTGTAGTGGTTGCTGTTGATGCAATGGGAACACCAAGTAGATCAAAATCTTTTCATGATTTCTATTATGGAAATATGGGAGACAACGGAATTCCAGATAACATGGCTGCAATAAAACAATTAGCGCAGAAATATAAAGGGATGGATCTTGAGAATGTTGGAATTTGGGGTCATTCTGGTGGTGGATTTGCTTCTACAAGAGCCATTTTTGCATATCCAGATTTTTATGATGTTGCTGTTTCTGGATCAGGAAATCACGATAACAGAAACTACGAAGCTGATTGGGGAGAAAAATGGCAAGGTTTGTTAGTTGAAGGAAATATGGAAGGAAAAGGAGATGGAACAACTAACTATGACAATCAAGCAAATCAATTATTGGCAGGAGAATTAAAAGGGAAATTATTGATTACTCACGGTTCTATAGATAATAATGTTCCGCCATCTAACACCATGTTGGTTGTTGAAGCATTGATTAAAGCTAATAAGGATTTTGACATGATTTTATTCCCTAATCAAAGACATGGTTATGGAAATATGACCAATTATATGACAAGAAAAAGATGGGATTATTTTATTACACATTTACGTAATGAAGTGCCACCTAAAGAATTTGATTTAGCTAATTTTAATTAGCAAACAAAAAAGCCGCTCAGTTGAGCGGCTTTTTTTTATTTTATAAAATAAGCTTTGATAATATAATCTACTTTCGGAAATTTTTCTCTTAAAAATACATTCCCAAATTTATTGATAGAATCTTGTTTTCTTCCTAAAGTATCGCCATAACCATCATAAAACTTCAATACATTTTCTTTTCCTGCAATTACTTTTGCAATTACCGGAAAACCTTTTACACCAGAATATGCTAATTCATCCAATCTATGATTGTCTTTTAAATTGATAAAAATCTGATTCGATCTTGTTTTTACTCCACCTCTAGCAAATGAAATTGACATTGCTTCATTTTTTGCTAAAACAGGTTCATCATCAATTCCGAATTTTCTCCAACTAGTATTGATAAGAGTATCATTATGAATTCCGAATTGAGCCACAAAATCAGGTACAACTCTAAAGATAGCAACATCATCATAGTATCCATTTTTAATTAATTGATACAATCTATCAACCCCTTTTGGAGACCAAGCTCTTCTGGCAACAATATCAAAATTTCCTTTTGTAGTTTCAAAACGTGCTTTAAAAGTAGTTGGCGCTTCTGCTTTTAACCATTTTTGATTGAATTTTTTTGGTGCACAAGACGCAATTAAAACAAGACATACAAGGATTAGAATTCTTTTCATTTTAAAAATTTTATTGGTTCATTTTTTGATTCTAACAAATGTATGAAAAACTTTATTTTAAAAATATTTAACTCTACACTTGTAGAATCAAATTTTATTTCTACATTTGTAGAGTTAATTCTAAAAAAGTAGAGCAATGCAACTATCAAAATCTGAAGAACAACTAATGCAATACTTATGGAAACGCAATAAAGCGTTTATGAAAGATCTATTAGAAGATTTTCCTACTCCAAAGCCAGCAACAACAACTGTTGCAACGTTGTTAAAACGGATGAACGACAAAGGTTTTATTGATTATAAACTGTACGGAAAATCGAGAGAATATTTTCCATTGGTTAAGAAAACGGATTATTTTTCGAAGCATGTAAATGGGTTAATTAAGAATTACTTTAATGATTCTGCTCCACAATTTGCTTCGTTTTTCACATCGGAAACTAATTTATCAAAAGAAGAATTAGAAGAATTACGAACTATTATAGACCAACAAATTAAAAATAAATAAGATGTTACTATATCTATTAAAGACTACTTTTTGCTTAGTGCTTTTTCTAGGTTTTTATCACTTAGTTTTAGAAAAAGAAAAGATGCATCGTTTTAACAGATTCTATTTATTAGGAAGTATTGTTTTTGCATTTTT
>JBLHOD010000232.1:0-3251 GCA_047622545.1 Polaribacter sp.
ATTTATTCCATAAAAAGCAGTTCCGTATTTGTCTTTATAATATTGTAATGGTTTTAATAAACGAACCATTGCAATTCCACATTCGTGTTTTAAAGCGTCACTCATTTTATTTTCAGTTGATTAGTGTATGTTGTGTTATAAAAAAATCCGCAGCAAAAAAGCGCGGATTAGTATTTGTTAAATTTCTATATCAAATTGTGTTAGTTGCTTAAATGTATCTAAGCGTTTTGACACTTCTTCTTTTGTTAGTTCTTCCATTCGTTGTGTTCCAAATTTCTCTACGCAAAAGGAAGCTAAATTAGAGCCGTAAATAATTGCGTTTTTCATATTATCAAAAGAAATATTTTCTGTTTTTGCTAAATATCCACAAAAACCTCCAGCAAATGTGTCTCCTGCTCCTGTTGGATCAAAAACATCTGCTAACGGCAAAGCCGGTGCAAAAAACATTTCACCTTCATTAAACAATAAAGCGCCGTGTTCTCCTTTTTTAATTACCACATATTTTGGTCCCATTTCATGGATTTTCTTCGCTGCATTTACCAGAGAATATTCTCCACTTAATTGACGTGCTTCTTCATCATTAATTGTAATTACATCAATTCTTTTAATAATATTGTGTAAATCTTCTAATGCAATATCCATCCAAAAATTCATTGTATCCAGCACAACTAATTTTGGTTTTACTGCCATTTGATCTAAAACTGATGCTTGTGTTAATGGATGTAAGTTTCCCAACATTACAATCTCAGAATCTTTGAAATTTTCTGGAACAATTGGGGCAAAATCTTCTAAAACATTTAGTTCAGTAATTAAAGTATCACGAGAGTTCATATCGTTATGATATTTACCGCTCCAAAAAAAAGTTTTACCTTCTTTGATAATTTCAATACCATCAGTATTTATTCCTTTAGAGTTCATCATATCTAAATATGATTTAGGAAAATCTCCTCCAACTACAGAAACAACTCCTATTTCTACTCCAAATTGACTTGCTGCCAATCCAACAAAAGTTCCTGAACCGCCTAAAATTTTATCTGTTTTTCCAAATGGTGTTTCAATAGCATCAAATGCAACTGTACCAACTGCTAATAATTTACTCATACTTTAATTTTAATTTTCTCTTTCTCGAATAGAAAGATGTTTTCTTAATTCTAGAATTAATTTTAACATTTATCCTTATTTATATTTAAACTAAATAGGAATAAATGTCATTTTTATCGTAATTTTGTCCAATTACATAATCAGTTATTAGACTGTGCAAAAATAAGTTTAAAAAATGACTATCAAAGAAATACAAGAAGAAATTATTGACGAGTTTTCGATGTTTGATGATTGGATGGAACGTTATGAATATATTATTGATTTAGGAAAGTCGTTACCATTAATTAATCCAGTTTATAAACTAGATGAAAACCTAATAAAAGGTTGCCAGTCTAAAGTTTGGTTATATTCTGAAATACAAAACGAAAAACTTGTTTTTACTGCGGATAGCGATGCTATTTTAACAAAAGGAATTGTAGCTTTATTATTACGTGTTTTTTCTAATCAAAAATCTGAAGATATTTTAGCAGCTGACACTAAATTTATTGATGAAGTCGGTTTAAAAGAACATTTGAGTCCAACTAGAGCAAACGGGTTAGTTTCTATGATAAAACAAATTAAAATATACGCAATTGCGTTACAAGCAAAATAAATAATATTAATATATTATAAAATATAAGACTGATGAACGACTTAGAATTAGAAGAAATTGGAGATAAAATTATACGAGTTATAAAAACAATTTACGATCCAGAAATACCTGTAGATATTTACGAATTAGGTTTAATTTACGATGTTTTTGTAAATGCAGATAACGATGCTAAAATATTAATGACATTAACATCACCTAATTGTCCAGTTGCAGAATCTTTACCAAAAGAAGTAGAAGATAAAGTAGCTTCTTTAAAAGAAATCAACAAAGCAGAAGTAGAAATTACTTTTGATCCAACTTGGACACAAGAAATGATGAGCGAAGAAGCAAAATTAGAATTAGGGATGCTTTAAATAGTTATGGATGTTGAGTTTTGAGTGATGAGTTAAAAGTGCAAACCTTGAAACTTTAAAAATTAAAGAAATGGCAGAAGAAATAATTAATAGAATTGCAAACAGTAAATTAGTTACACTAGATCTTGAGGATTTTTATCCTAAAGGAAACCGTGTTGTATTTGACATTAAAGATTGGTTGTTTGAAGAAATTATTTTGAAAGAAAAAGATTTTAGAGCGTTTATTGATACACATAACTGGAATCAATATCAAGATAATTATGTTGCTTTAACTTGTTCTTCTGATGCAGTTATTCCTTCTTGGGCATATTTATTAATCGCTACAAAATTATCGCCTTTTGCGAAAAAGATTGTTGTAGGTGCTTTAGAAGTCTTAGAAACTGTTGTTTTTGAAGAAATAATTAATCAATTAAATATTGCGGATTTTAAAGATAAACCTATTATTATTAAAGGATGTTCTAACAAGCCAATTCCTACTTCTGCATATACTCTTTTAATTCAAAAACTTCAGCCAATTGCAAAAACAATTATGTTTGGCGAAGCTTGTTCTACAGTTCCACTTTATAAAGCCACTAAATAATTTTTTTCTTCTTAAAATCCTATTACTTTTGCAACTTAAAATTATTTAAGAACTGATGAAAAAATACGTCTTTAGTTGTATTTTATTTATTTCTGTTTTAGGTTTTTCACAAGAAAAAAAAGACAGTATTCCTAAATGGAAAGTAAAAGGGCAATTTACTTTCTTGTTCAATCAATCTAATTTTACAGATTGGAAAGCCGGTGGAGATAATACCATTGCCGGAAATATTGGAATTAATTATGATTTTAATTATAAAAAAGGAAGATGGAACTGGGATAATAGAGTTATTACGGCTTATGGTTTAAGTGATATTAAAGAAGCTGGTATTCGTAAAACCAGTGACCGTTTTGAATACAATTCTTTATTAGGTTTAAGATCTAATAAATATTGGTTTTTCTCGTTTTTCTTAAACTTTAAAACACAATATACTAGAGGGTTTGATTATAAAAAAACGCCAACACTGCCAATTTCTGATTTATTTGCGCCTGCATATTTATCTTTTGGCCCTGGAATGCTATGGAAAAGATCTGATAATATTACTATAAATATTGCACCTGCAACTTCTAGATTTACCTTTGTAAGTGATGAGTTTTCTGGAAAATATGGTGTTGATCCTGGAGAAAAC
>JBLHOD010000233.1:0-3232 GCA_047622545.1 Polaribacter sp.
TCGAGATGATTTAAAATGAGTTCTCGATATAATTTTCTAAAGAAAATCACTCGAGCTCACAAACATAAAAGATGAAAAAAGTAATAATTATCGGAGGTGGAGCTGCAGGTTTCTTTACCGCAATCAACGCCAAAGAGCAAAATCCAGATTTAGAGATTACCATCCTTGAAAAAGGTAAAGAAGTCTTACAGAAAGTGAGAATTTCTGGAGGTGGTCGTTGTAACGTTACACATGCTTGTTTTGAACCGAAAGAGTTGGTAAAGTTCTACCCGAGAGGAGAAAAAGAATTATTGGGGCCTTTTCATACATTTATGACCGGCGATACTTTTGAGTGGTTTGATGATCGTGGTATTCCTTTAAAAATAGAATCTGATAATAGAGTTTTTCCAAAAGCAAATACTTCACAAGCGATTATAGATTGTTTTGAAAATGCTGTTGATACACTCGGAATTAAACTCTTGAAAAATCATGGAGTTAATGCGATTGAGCAAAAAGGAAATCAATGGTTGGTTGTAACTAAAAATGAAACTTTTATTGCTGATAAATTAGTGATTGCTGCAGGAAGTAGTAATAAAGCTTGGGAGTTGGCAAAGAATTTAGATCATACCATTATAGAGCCTGTTCCGTCTTTATTTACGTTTAATATTAAAGACAAACGAATTGTTGATTTATTAGGTATTTCTGTTCCGAATGCAACCGTAAATATTGTAGGAACAAAACTAGAATCTTCTGGGCCTTTATTAATTACGCATTGGGGAATGAGTGGGCCAGCAGTGTTAAAGTTATCTGCTTTTGGAGCGCGTATTTTAGCAGAGAAAGGCTACCAATACAATGTAGAAGTAAACTGGTTGTCCAGGCCAACCGATAAGATTGTAAATGTGTTGTTGAATTTAAAAAAGAAGCAACCAAAAAAACAAGTATTCTTAAAATCTCCTTTTGCCGAAATTCCGAGAAGATTATGGGAACGATTGGTGTTGGCTTCTGATATTATAGAAATCTTTAAATGGGCAGATTTAAGTAATAATCATATAGAAAAACTAGCAAATCAATTAACCAAAGGAGTTTATAACGCAAATGGCAAAAGCACTTTTAAAGAAGAATTTGTAACTGCAGGCGGAATTGATTTAAAAGAAATTAATTTTAAACGTTTTGAAAGTAGAAAACACGACAATTTATTCTTTGTTGGCGAAATGCTAAATATTGATGCCGTTACTGGTGGATTTAATTTTCAAAATGCTTGGACTGGTGGTTTTGTTTGTGCAAAAGCGATTGCGGAAAAATAAGAAGTTTCGCTAACTTTAATAATACCGAACGTATCAATGTTTCATATTAGGAGTTAGCGAAGTTATCAAAAAAGGAGTTTAAATACAACTCTACTAAACGTTACTCTTCTTCAAAGCAATTAATGATAATAGAATATCCGTATTTCAAAGCTTCTTCATATAATTCTATGTGGTTTTCTTCAGTATCTGCAATAGCATCTAATGTAAAATACTCTTCTTCAATTTCGGTAACTTTCCAGCCTTCTTCTTTGATGTAGTTTTGCTAATTTAAAAGCGCCATCAATACCTTTATAATCGATGTACAAGCTTACATAAGCTCCGATAACTTCGTCGTATTGTTCTGATGATTTTGTTGGTTTTGCCAACGCGTTTATTAAAAAACACTTTTTGTTTTAAGTGATTATTATGCCAATTCGCCTCTATGCGGAACTAACGCATCACGATAGGCTTTCATGTCAACTTCATCAACAGTTACAAAAGCAATGGTATGAAATTCGTTAAGTTGAGTGTGATTTATTTCGTAATAATGTAGACTTTCTGCGGTAGAAAATTCTTTTAAGTGAATGCAGTGGTGTTTGGCAGTTTCTAATCCGTCTTCGCCTTTAAAATCCCAAATGAGTTTTAGCTTTCTATTCATAAAAACAAAAATACCCAATTTCAAATGAATGAAACAGGTATTTTAGAACTAACTAAAACTTGTAGTTATTCTTCTTTTTTAAGTAGGTGTTTCTTTCCTCCAAAAGTTAAGTCCATCGTTTTGTTTTTAAGATTAAAATCAAAACGAATTCCCATTGCATCATATATAAAGCTGTCTTTTTTAGGAGCAATTAACTCAAAAATTGGTTGCCCGGTTGCTTGAGCAAATAAAGTAGTCCCTTTTTTAGTAAAAGTTACTTTTGCAGGAAATGTTTCGCCGCTATAAACTCCTAGATAAACATCTAATTCTTCTGTCTTTAATTGAAGTGTAGTTGTCTTTTTTAACGAAGTGTCATTTTCAAAATAGGCCTCCAAAATAGAAATTACAGTGGGCATCATCATAGCATTTAATCCATTAAATGTAAAAGCCATCGTGGTGTTTTTCTCAGGGATATACAAAGCAAATGATTGAAAACCATCAATTCCACCATCGTGGCTAAATACTTTTAAATCTTTAAAATCGAATTGCATAATTCCCAATCCTTTTCCATTTTTAATCGACATTATTTTTTTTAAGGAAGCGGCAGAAGTTAATTTTCCTGAAAATAAATTTGAATAGAAAACATTCAATTCTGATGAAGTTGAAACGATTGCTCCAGCTCCCATCGGAGCAGACATATTCGTTTGCATGTCAATAAAATTCCATTGATTATTTTCAAAGTAATAAGGAAGTGCTTCGTTATTCTTTGGTGCAATTGCTTTTCCGAATTCAGTTCTTTTTAACTGTAAAGGTTTTATGATTCTAGATTCTAAGATTTCTGAAAATGATTTTTTATCAATTTCCTCAGTAATATAAGAGAGAATTATGAAATTTGTGTTTGAGTATTCTGATTTTTCTTTAGGTTCAAAATCAATTCCGTTTTTTATAAAACGATTTATCATTTGTTTGCGAGTTTGCGGTTTGGTTATCCAAGACCGAATTTCTTTATCTTTCGTAATGTTTGCTAACCCGCTTTGATGTCTTAATAAATCTTCAATAGTAATTTTAGTTGCATTAGGTATTTCCGGAAAATAATCTTTTACAAATGTGTTTAAAGTTAATTTTCCTTCGTCAATTTGTTGCGATATAATAGTTGCTGTAAATGTTTTTGTAATAGAACCAATTCTGAATTTGGTAAATTTATCCGCTCTCGTTTTTGTTTTATAATTAGCAAAACCTATTTCTTTTTGATAGATTTCCTTTCCGTCATCAAAAATAGAAACGGTTCCCATTGCTTTATTTTCTGATTCAAGTTTATCAAATAGATTGTCTA
>JBLHOD010000234.1:0-3220 GCA_047622545.1 Polaribacter sp.
AAAAAAGATAAAATATCTTCATCAGAAAATTCAGGTAAAATTTCTTTAATTTTTTTGAATAAAAATTCATTATCGTTACTAATCATACTTGTAAATATATATTTTTTATTTCATTAGCAATGTCAACTTGTCATAAATATTGATTTGGCATTTTTATTGACTAATGTTAAATGTAAAAAAATATTAAAAAAAACATTTATAAAATGGCAAAAGGAAATATTAATGTATCAGTAGAAAATATTTTTCCACTGATAAAAAAGTTCTTGTATTCTGATCACGAAATATTTTTACGTGAATTGATTTCGAACGGAACAGATGCTACAACGAAACTAAAACACCTTATTTCTATTGGTGAAGCTAATACGGAATTAGGCGATGCTAAAATTGAAATCAGCATCAACAAAGAAGCTAAAACCCTAACAATTAAAGATCAGGGTTTAGGAATGACAATGGATGAAGTTGAAAAATACATCAACCAAATTGCATTTTCTGGTGCTGAAGAGTTTTTAGAAAAATATAAAGACGATAAAAACGAAACTGGCGTAATCGGTCATTTCGGCTTAGGTTTTTACTCAGCTTTTATGGTTGCTGCAAAAGTAGATATTTTTACAAAATCTTTTAAAGAAGACGCTGCTGCTCATTGGACTTGTGATGGTTCTCCAGAATACACCTTGGTTGAACATGACAAAAAAGACAGAGGAACAGAAATTGTTTTGCACCTTGCAGAAGATTCTTTAGAGTTTTTAAAAGACGATAAAATTAAAGGTTTATTAAACAAATACAACCGTTTTAACCAAGTGCCTATTAAATTTGGAACTAAAAAAGTAAACGACCCTGATTTTACGCCTCAAACTACTACAGATAAAGACGGAAAAGAGACTACAGAACCTCACAAAAAAATTGATGTAGATAATATCATCAACAATACAACTCCTGCTTGGACCAAAGCGCCTGCAGATTTAAATGATGAAGACTACAATAATTTTTACCGAGAATTGTATCCAATGCAATTTGAAGAGTCTTTATTTCACATTCATTTAAATGTTGATTACCCTTTTAACTTAACCGGAATTTTATTCTTTCCTAAGTTAAGTACTTCAATGGATATGCAAAAGGATAAAATTCAATTGTATCAAAACCAAGTATATGTAACAGATAATGTTGAAGGAATTGTACCAGACTTTTTACAAATGTTAAAGGGTGTTATTGATTCTCCAGACATTCCTTTAAATGTATCTCGTTCTTATTTACAAGCAGACGGGGCTGTTAAAAAAATATCAGGTTACATCACTAAAAAAGTAGCTGACAAATTAATTACCTTATTCAAAAATAATCGTGCAGATTTTGAGAAAAAATGGAACGATATTAAAGTAATTATTGAATACGGAATGTTATCCGAAGATAAATTTTTTGATAAAGCCAAGAAATTTGCTTTGTACCCAACAGTTGCAGATACTTATTTTACGTTTGATGAATTGCTTGAAAAAACAAAAGACACTCAAACTGATAAAGACGGTAATCACGTTATTTTATACGCTTCCAACAAAGATGCACAACACAGTTATATTGAAGATGCAACTGCAAAAGGATATGAAGTTGTTATTTTAGATTCTCCTATTATTTCGCATTTAATGCAAAAATTAGAAGGTGGAGATGCAAAAGTGAAATTTACAAGAGTAGATTCTGATTTTATTGATAATTTAATCAAAAAAGACGAAACTGCTATTTCTAAATTATCCGAAGAAGAAAAAACTACTTTAAAGCCAATTATTGAAACTGCAATTGCTTCTGAAGCATATACGGTTCAATTAGAAGCGATGGATTCTGAGGCTTCACCATTTATTATTACGGTTCCAGAATTTATGCGTAGAATGAAAGAAATGCAAGCATCTGGCGGTGGTGGCGGAATGATGGGAATGGGTAATTTTCCAGACATGTATAATTTGGTAGTAAACACCAATAGTCCATTAATTTCTAACATCTTAAATAGTAAAGATGCAGACGAACAGAAACACTTAATTTCTCAAGCTTTTGATTTGGCTAAATTATCTCAAAACCTTTTACATGGTAAAGAGTTAACAAGCTTTATTAAAAGATCGTACGAATTGATTAAGTAAACCTCATTGCGAGGAACGAAGTAATCTGTTAATTTAATAAGCAGACTGCCACGTCATACCTCCTAACGAGGACAAATAATACCAAAACCACTTTGTGAAAACAGAGTGGTTTTTTTTAGGTTAAATTTGTAACTTTGATTCCTTAATAAAAAAAACCTTTATTAAAAAATGATTATAGACGTACATACACACCTTAACAATTACCATGAAGACAGAGTAACCTCTATTACAGACAGTTTAGATTTACTTTCAAAAACAATGAAAGAAAATAATGTAGATTACTCTTTAGTGTTATCTTCTTACAAAGTAAATGAACATAGACCAAGCACAAAACAGGTCGTAGAAGCTGTAAAAGGATATAAAAACATAGGTGTTGTAGCAGGCATAAGTTACTTACATTATAATTATAAAGATGTTATAGAAATTAGTCAATATTTAAAGGAGGGACATATTAAAGGATTAAAATTTTATCCTGGTTATGAACCTTTTTATCCTAATGACATCCGTTTTAAACTGATGTATGAAATGGCAATAGAATATGATGTTCCTGTAATGTTTCATTCTGGAGACACGTATGCACCAACCGGAAAAGTCAAGTATTCTCATCCTTTACATATTGATGATTTGGCGGTAGATTACCCAGATTTAAAAATTGTAATTTGTCATGTTGGTAATCCTTGGATTAAAGATTGCATGGAAGTTGTATATAAAAACGCAAACGTTTATGCAGATATTTCTGGATTAGTTTTAGGCGATTTTAATGACAAGTTTGAACGCTACATGAAAAAAGAAATCGAAGAAATGATAACCTATGCTGGCGATCCAAAGTATTTATTATATGGTACAGATTGGCCAATATCTAACATGAAATCATATTTAAAATTTATGAATCAATTAGATTTAGCAGAAGACAAAAAGGAATTAATTCTTTGGGAAAACACAGCGAAATTATTTAAGATTGATATAAATGAATTAAAATAACAGCTATTTAATTCTTCCTTTTTAGGATAAAAAATTCAAAATCTCTTTGTAAAAACAGAGCCGTTTTTTTAATTAAAATTCTAAAAAAATAGCTAATTTTGTTTACATTTTAATGATAAACA
>JBLHOD010000235.1:0-3175 GCA_047622545.1 Polaribacter sp.
ACAAAAAATATATTTATATGCTAAAAGTAGGTGTTCTTGGCGCTGGTCATTTAGGAAAAATTCATCTTAAGTTATTACAACAATCAAATAAATACGAATTAGTAGGGTTTTATGATCCTTTTAAAGAAAATGCAAAAAAAGTAGCCAAAGAATTTGGTTATGTTTTGTTCGATTCTGTAGAAAGCTTAATTGATCAAGTTGATGTTATAGACATTGTAACTCCTACATTATCTCATTTCGATTGTGCAAAATTAGCCATAGAAAAAGGCTGTCACATTTTTATTGAAAAACCAATTACAAAAACGGTTTTAGAAGCAGAAGCAATAAAAACATTGGCTAGTCAAAAACATATTAGAGGTCAAGTTGGTCATGTAGAACGTTTTAATCCTGCATTTACAGCAGTAAAGGACATGATTGAATCTCCAATGTTTATAGAAACACATCGTTTGGCTGAATTTAATCCGAGAGGAACGGATGTTCCTGTAGTGCTTGATTTAATGATTCACGATATCGACATTATTTTAAGTGTTGTAAAATCGCCTGTAAAAAATGTACATGCTAGTGGCGTTTCTGTAATTAGTGAGACTCCAGATATTGCCAATGCAAGAATTGAATTTGAAAATGGCTGTGTTGCTAACTTAACTGCAAGCAGAATTTCGATGAAAAACATGCGTAAAACTAGATTCTTTCAAAAGGACGCTTATATTTCTGTAGATTTTTTAGAAAAAACTGCAGAAGTTGTGAAGATGAAAGATGTACCTGATAAGGAAGATGAGTTTGCTATGATTTTACAAAATGCGGAAGGCGTTAAAAAACAAATTTATTTTGACAATCCAGAAGTTGAACCAAACAATGCTATTTTAGACGAATTAGAATCGTTTGCTAATGCTATTAATAATAATACAACTCCAATTGTAACCTTATCGCAAGGAGCAGAAGCATTAAGAGTTGCTCAACGAATAATCGATTGTTTTTAATTGAGTTGAAGAAAGTTGTAAAGTAAAAAGTTCAAAGTTTTTAGCTGAATAAAAGAAGTTAGCAAATACACGCGTTAGGGATTGAGCGATTTGTTTGAGCTCTTTTTTAGTTGTCAGTTCGAGTGTCACGCTTTTTAGCGTGATGTATCGAGAACAAAACTAAAAAAAGCGAGTAGCGAAAGCCTGTAAAAACGCCCAAAAAATATTTAAAAATAAAATAAAAACACATGAAAAACATCGCTGTAATCGGATCAGGAACAATGGGAAATGGAATTGCGCATACATTTGCTCAATTTGGATTTCAGGTTCAATTAATAGATATTTCTGAAACTGCTTTAGCTAAAGGAATTGCAACTATCACAAAGAATTTAGATAGAATGGTTGCTAAAGAAAAAATTTCTGAAGCTGATAAAAATAAAACCTTAAACAACATAACTACCTATACTTCTATTAAAGAAGGTGTAAAATATGCAAGTTTAGTGGTTGAAGCTGCAACTGAAAATCTAGATTTAAAATTGAACATTTTTAGAGAATTGGATGAAGTTTGCCCAGAAGACACCATTTTAGCGACCAATACTTCTTCAATTTCTATTACACAAATTGCTGCTGTTACAAACAGACCTGAATTTGTGATTGGAATGCATTTTATGAATCCTGTACCAGTTATGAAATTGGTAGAAATTATTAGAGGATATAATACTTCTGATGAAGTAATGAAGTTTACAATTGAACTTTCTAAAAAAATTAATAAAATTCCAGTTGAAGTAAATGATTATCCTGGTTTTGTTGCCAACAGAATCTTAATGCCAATGATAAACGAGTCTATAGAAACGTTGTACAACGATGTTGCTGGAGTTAAAGAAATTGACACCGTAATGATGTTAGGAATGGCGCATCCGATGGGACCTTTGCAATTGGCAGATTTTATTGGATTGGATGTTTGTTTGTCCATTTTAAATGTATTGTACGACGGATTTAAAAATCCAAAATATGCTCCTTGTCCGTTATTAGTAAATATGGTTAGAGCAGGGAAGTTAGGTGTTAAATCTGGTGAAGGTTTTTATGATTATTCTGAAAACAGACGCGCAGAAATAGTAGCGAAGCAATTTGCTTAATAATGAAACAAAAACTCTTTATTTTTTTGATTTTTGTTTGTTTGATTGCTACATCTTACGGACAAAAATCAACTAAGAGTTTCTTTAGCATAGCTAAATACGGAATACAATTATCGCAAGGAAACGAAAATAATTTTTTGTTTGATGATACCGATTATTTCTACAGAACAAACACCGTAAAAGGGCAATTGTATTTTCCGATAACAAAACTCAAAACAATTAAAATTTCTTTAATTGTTCAGCCTCAAATTCAATTTGTAAAACATCAGCTATACAATGAGCAATTTGTAAGACCCGAAGAAGCTAATTATTTAGAAAAAAGACAGCGATTTACGCAATTAAAAAACCTATCAATTTCTTCAGTAGAATTCACTTTAGAAGCAAAACAACAACTCTTTAGAAACTTAAGCATCTTTTTACAAGCCGGTTTAGGATTTAGCTATATAGATATAGAGACAGAACGTTTAGCAAAAGGTTTTACTTTTATTGAAAATGGAAATTTAGGGTTGGATTTGCAATTAAACCAGAAAATTTCTATTCAATTTTTTGGAGGAGTTGGACATGTTTCTAATTTTAATTTTCAAATGCCAAATAGCGGCTATAATATTTTTAGTACTGGATTTGGAATTCAATTTTCTATAAAATAAAAAGAGGAAATTCCTTTCAAAATTTCCTCTTTTTATTTTATTAATTTAAGAATTAGTTGTTATCTTTTTTATCGTCTTTAGAGGCTTTATTCCAAATTTTAATTTGATCTTCTTTAGTAACACCAGAAAGCACTTCAACATTTATGCCATCAGAAGTTCCTAACTTTACAGTTCTTTTTTCGAAAGTATCTCCAACTTGAACCTCTACATAAGGCTCCTCAGTTTTTTTATCGAAACGTAATAATGCTTCTTTAATTGCTAATATATTTTCTTTCTTCTCTAAAACAATATCAGCATTGGCACTATAACCAGCTCTAATAAAATAATTGCTATCTAACGTTACATTAGCTTTAATTTTAAATTGAACCGCTCCTCCTTCTTCTGTTCCTTTTGGAGCGATAAAGTTTAATATTGCAGGAAACTTTTTCCCTTCAAT
>JBLHOD010000236.1:0-3173 GCA_047622545.1 Polaribacter sp.
ACTCCTTCATCCGAAGTTTCACAAGGGAATATTTTAGGATATGAGAGTGATCAAACCACACATTATTCTATTGTAGATCAATTTGGAAATGCTGTTTCAGTTACAACAACTCTAAATACAGGTTATGGCTCTAAAGTGGTTGTTAAAGGTGCAGGTTTTATTTTAAATAACGAAATGGACGATTTTAGCAGTAAACCTGGTGTGCCAAATGTTTATGGTTTGGTAGGCACTAAAGCAAACGCAATTGCACCAGAAAAAAGAATGTTAAGTTCCATGACTCCAACAATTGTAGAAAAAGATGGTAAATTAAAGATGGTTGTTGGCACTCCTGGAGGTTCTACAATTATTACTTCTGTTTTACAAAATATTTTGAATGTTGTTGAGTATGATATGGGCATGCAAGAATCTGTAGACAAAGCTAGATTTCATCACCAATGGTTACCCGATATTATTAGAATGGAACCTAGTGGTTTTGATAAAAAAACAAAATCAAAATTAGACTCTTTAGGCTATAAAATAGTAGAAAGAAATTCTTTAATTATTGGAAGAGTTGATGCCATTTTAGTTTTACCAAATGGAAAATTAGAAGGAGGTGCAGATAAAAGAGGTGATGATGCAGCTGCTGGATTTTAGACTTTAGCCTTCAGGAAAAACTTTGAAACTTTGAAACTTTGAAACTAAAAATATGAAAACACAACCATTTCACTTGGCAATTCCAGTGCAAAACTTAGAAAAATGTAGAACTTTTTACAGAGATATTTTAAACTGTGTAGAAGGCAGAAGTTCTGATCATTGGGTAGATTTTAATTTCTTCGGACATCAATTAGTAATTCATCAAAAAGATGATTTTAAAGCTGAACGAATTTCAAACCCTGTAGATGGTCACGATGTTCCTGTTCCTCATTTTGGAGTCGTTTTAACTTGGGGCGATTGGCACACTTTAGCTGATCGTTTAAAAGCTGCAAATACAAAATTTATTATTGAACCTGGAATTCGTTTTCAAGGCAAAGTTGGTGAGCAAGCTACTATGTTTTTTAACGATCCAGAAAATAATGCATTAGAGTTTAAAGCTTTTAAAGACATGAGTCAGTTGTTTGCAAAGTAATCGATTAATGGCTTTTAAAATATCAATATTTTTAAATTACTTTTTTATCTTTAGCAACACAAACTTAAAATTTATCATCATGAAAAAAATTCTTATTTTACTATCAATTTTCATGTCATATGCGAGTTTTTCACAAAATACTCGTTTATTAAGACAACCAACACTTTCTAAAACAGATATTGTATTCGTTTATGGTTCAGATTTATGGAAAGTACCCGTGAATGGTGGGGATGCAATTCGTTTAACCAGTGATACTGGAAATGAATCTGATCCACATTTTTCGAAAGATGGACAATGGATTGCTTTTACTGCAGAATATGATGGAAATACAGATGTTTTTTTAGTTTCCATAAATGGAGGCGAACCAAAAAGATTAACCTATCATCCATCCAAAGATTATGTGCAAGGTTGGACACCTGATGGAAAAATTTTGTTTCGTTCAGACAGAGAATCTAGACCAACAGAAACCAATAAGTTTTACACAATTTCTATAAAAGGTGGCATGCCAGAAGCTTTTGAAATTCCAAGAGCTGCTTATGGGAAAATTTCTGATGACAATAAATACATTGCTTACACACCAATCACAAGTTGGGATGCTGAATGGAGAAATTACAGAGGCGGACAAGCAATGCCAATTTGGATTGTAGATTTAAAAACCAAAGAATTGATAAAAACGCCTCAATTGGATGGAGAAAGACATGTAAATCCTGTTTGGTTTAAAGGTGATGTTTTTTACATTTCAGAAAGAGATTACACAGCCAATATTTGGTCTTACAACATCAAAACAAAAGAAGAAAAACAAATTACTTTTCACAAAAAATTTGATGTAAAAAACATCGATGCAAATTCTAATGGAATCGTTTACGAACATAGTGGATATTTGCATTTATTAAACCCAGAAACGAAAGCAACCAATCAAATTAACATTAGTGTTCAAGGAGATTTAAACTATTCTAGGGTAAGATGGATGAACGTTTCTGGTAAAGATTTAACAAACCCAAATGTTTCTCCAAATGGACAAAGAGCTATTTTTGATTATCGAGGAGAGATCTTTACAGTTCCTAAAGAAAATGGTACTTGGCGGAATTTAACAAACTCTTCTGGAGTTGCAGATCGTTCTCCAATTTGGTCTCCAAAAGGCAATAAAGTGGCTTGGTTTTCTGATAAAAATGGCGAATACGAATTGGTAATTGCAAATCAAGATGGCGAAAATCAAGAGTTTATAAAATTACCAAATCCTACTTTTTATTTTCAACCAGATTGGTCTTCAGATGAAAAACACATTGCGTACACAGATACAAATTTTGTGATTTGGCTCATCAATACAGAAACCAAAAAAATTACAAAAGTAGATGCAGATGGCTATGCACATCCAAACAGAACAATGAATCCAAAATTTTCTCCTGATGGAGATTGGATTGCCTATGCCAAGCAAAATATAAATAATTATAAATCAATTTATGCTTATCAATTAAGTACCAAAAAAATTATTCAAATTACAGACCCAATTGCAGATGCTATTTCTCCAGTTTGGGATATTTCCGGAAAATATATTTATACATTAGCAAGCACAGATTATGGTTTACAAACAGGTTGGTTAGACATGAGTTCTTACGATTCAAGTGTAACAAGAGCTTTGTATGCTGTGGTTTTAAGTGCAAATGATAAAGCACCTATTTTACCAAAAACAGATGAAGAAGAATTAAAAAAAGAGGGAGAAAATAAAGACGATAAAAAATTAGAAAAAGAAAAAACTACAGATAACAAAACAGTTATTGATGAAAAAGGATTGTTTAACAGAGCTGTTGCTTTAAAGCTACCTTTAAGAAATTACGTAGCTTTATTAGAAGGTCCAAAAAACAAGATATTTATTGCAGAATCAATTCCAAATACTTCTGGTTTAACAGTTCATAGTTATAATATCGAAAAAGAAAAAGCATCAGAATTTGCGACAGGCGTTTCATCTATGAATGCTTCTTTTGATAGAAATTCAATTTTACTTGCTAAGAAAGGTAATTGGAGTTTGTCTAACACAAAAGAAGAAAAAGAAGGGAAAGAATCTTTAAAA
>JBLHOD010000237.1:0-3168 GCA_047622545.1 Polaribacter sp.
TCTCAATTAAATGTATTGGGAGGCAAGCTTGATCTTCAAATAATTAAAGATGATGTTTCTCTAAATGTTATCAATTCTTATTTAAACATATTATTTGCTAAAGAAAACTTAGCGGTATCAAGAGTACAAGTAGAGATTAGTAAAAAACAAATTGAGGTAGCTAAAAATCAAGTAGAAGCAGGTTCTAAACCAAAAGGCGAATTATTAAATGCTCAATCTGCATATGCAAACGATTTACAGACAGTTGTTTCTTTAGAAAACACATTAAACATTGCATTATTAGGTCTTGCTCAATTATTACAAGTTGATCCTAATAATTTTGATGTAGCAAAAATTGATGTTGGAGCTCCTTCTGCTTCGTTATTATTTGACAGTCCAGATGCTGTATATAAAAATGCAGTTACAAATAGACCCGAAATTTTGAAAGCAAAGATAGGGATTCAACAATCAAAATTAAATTTAGAAATCGCTAAAAGTAGTTTTTTACCAACTGTAACTGCCTCGGCAAGCGCAGGAACTAATTTTAGCCATAGATATACATTGTTTCCAGGTCAGAATAACGATTATTTTTTTAATCAGTTAAACAATAACCTTGGGTATGGAATTGGGTTATCTATAAGTATTCCAATCTTTAACAGGTATCAAAACAAAGTAAATGTTAATAAATCTAAAATTGGTATAGAACGAAGCGAGTTGTCCTTAGAGAGCGAAAAATTAAGCATGCAACAAACAATTCAAAGAGCTTTTTTAGATGCTAAGGCCGCATTAAAAAGCTACGAAGCTGCTAAGTTATCTTTAGATGCACAACAGGAAGCATTTAAGAATGCGCAACAAAGATATACATATGAGGCGATAACATCATTTGAATTTGATCAAGTTAGAAATAGATTGGTAAATGCAGAATCTACATTAATTAGAGCAAAATACGATTATGTATTTAAATCTAAAGTTTTAAAATTTTATAACGGAGAATCTATTTTGGATTAAGCATTTAAAAAAAATAAAAAAAACCAGAGAAAATTTCTCTGGTTTTTTTTATTAAATGATTTTGTGTAGTTAAGATTTGAAATTTTTATTTACAATACTCTTTATCTTTTTATTTAAATAACTAATAGATCTATAGCTTGTGTGCTCTAAAATAATAACAACTAAATCATCTTCTTGATAATTTGTAATTCCTGTACTAAAGCCATTCCATTTTCCATAATGATACACTAATCTTTCATCATTTTTGGTCTTAATTCTAAATCCAAAGCCATAAGGTATCTTTCTTCCATATTTAGTTTTCCCTTTCGTATACATCAATTCTAAAGATTCTTTAGAAATAAGTTTTCCGCTATTAAGTCCGTTTACCCATTTTAATAAATCTTCATTTGTAGCATAAATATTTTTATCACCTACAATAGCGTCATTAATGGTGTTTGGTATTTTACGATGTCTCCAACCTCTATATAATCTATATCCCATCAACTGATTTTCTCTTATTGTATCGTTTTCAAAACTATACGCAAAAGAGTGATTCATTTGAAGCGGTTTAAAAATAGTAGTTTCCAAGAAGTTTGAATAACTCATGTTGGCTATTTTCTCTACGATTGAAGCTAAAACAAAATAACCAGTATTTGAATAATCAAAATTTCTACCAGGTCTAAAATATCTTGATACTTTAGTCGTTTCAAAGAATTTCATCATTTCAATATTACTTGGAGCTTTTTCTTTTTCCCATTCATTTTCTGCAACCCAAAAATATTTTGGTAAACCAGAAGTATGATTTAGCAAATGTTGAATAGTAATATTTTTAAAAGGGAATTTTGGAAAATATTTGGTAATTGTATCAGTTAATTTTAATTGATTTTTTTCCTTTAAAATCATAATTGAGGCAGCAGTGAATTGCTTACTTACAGAAGCTAATTGATAAATAGACTCTTCATTTAGCTTCGTTTTTTTTCTAAAATCTGCGTATCCAATTTGATTCTCATACACTAATTTTCCTTTTTTAGCAACTAGAATTGAACCATGAAAATCATGTCTCTTATTAATCCTTTTTAGTAAAGAATCTAACTTGTGACTTACTTTTTTAGTTTCATTTTTAGAATATCGTTCTAAAATAATCGTTGGTTCTTTAATAATAGTAGAATCTATTGTAGCTTCTTTAAGAACAACTTTAGGCTTAGGTTCTACAGTATTTGTGCTAAGAACAAAGCTGCTCAATAGGATAATAAAGAGACCAATAAAGTATTTTAAATTAATTTTCAAAATTGTATTTTGTTGTAATTGAGTGCTAAAAGTAACAATGCTAAGTGTACTTTCAAAATTTTATTTCATTTTAACGATTAATAATAATCTATATGTGTTTTTTTGAAGCTTAATGTATCTTTGTAAAAAACTATTCTATTGGCGTATATTTTAAATATAGAGACTTCTACAAAAAATTGTTCTGTTAGTATTTCTAAGAACGGAGAATTGGTTGCAATTAAAGAATTAAACAATGGAAATTATTCTCACGCAGAAGTTTTACATCCGTTTATAAATGATGTACTTAAAGAGGCTAAAATTACTATTAAAGAGTTAAATGCAATAGCTGTCAGTAAAGGTCCAGGTTCTTATACCGGATTACGAATTGGAGTTTCTGCAGCAAAAGGATTGTGTTTTTCGCTTAATATTCCGCTAATTTCAATTAACACTTTACAATCACTTGCTTTATCTATTTCTATTGAAAATGGTATTATTGTGCCGATGTTAGATGCGCGCAGAATGGAAGTGTATTCTGCTGTTTTTGATTATGAGAACAATCAAATAAGAGAAATTAAAGCAGAAATTATTAATGAAACTTCATTTCTAAGTTATTTAGAAACATCAAACGTTTATTTTTTAGGTGATGGAGCGGAAAAATGTAAAAGCTTAATAACACATTCTAATGCGATATTTGTTGATTCTAAATTTCCTTCAGCAAAAGAAATGAGCCTTTTGGCGTTTGATAAATACAAAAAAAACGACATCGAAAATGTCGCTTATTTTGAACCTTTTTATTTAAAAAATTTCATTGCTGTTCCTCAAAAAAAGAAAGTATAATTATTTTAGAGAACTATAAAAATTAAAGATTTTTATTAAATCTTTTTCTTCTTTAATATTCAATCTTTCTTTTTTAATAAAACTCTTAATAGCTTTAGA
>JBLHOD010000238.1:0-3165 GCA_047622545.1 Polaribacter sp.
ATAGGTTTGTAAATAAGATTTCCCAAAACTTTTTCCCACTAAGAAAAGCGGTGAAAAAGTAAGCGCGTCATAACCAGTTCTTATACCTGAATTTTCATCAAAAGAGGCTGTGTTTGTTTCCATAGAAAATTGACCGGAAAGGATCCATTCTTTTTTGTAAAAATTATGTTTAATTCCGATTTCTATATTACCGAAATCATTTTTTTTATAGGTCTCTTCAATAACACCAGGACAAGGACTAGTAACACACACGATTGTTCTTGTACTTTTAAAGGTGATAGATTTATACGGTAAATTAAGCAATAAACTTGTTTTTGAGGATAAACCATATTCACTATAAAATTGTATTGTATTATCAGAAATTTTTCCAGGAACACTATAGTTTGGGTCACCAAATAAGGTTTTATAATACGGAATTGTAGAAAAAGAAATTTGGGTGTAAAATTTTCCTTTTTCTTGTGACCACGGACTTTGAGAGAATGCAGAAAAACCAATCAATAAAAAGAATAATTTGGTTATAGTTTTCATGAGATATCATTGTAATCTCGAACAAAGTCGAGCGGTTATAAACACTTAGTTGTTTCGTTTTTAAGATACTTACAAATCGTTTTAACAAATATTTTATTGCAAATCGATGCAAAAACTGTACTTTTATTAGTTAATTATGGACGGATACAAAAACATAACCCAAAAGCTACATCAATTTACACACAAATATTATACAAATGAATTGATAAAAGGAATTATTTTATTTTTTTCTTTGGGATTCTTGTATCTTTTTTTTACGTTATTTTTAGAATATTTTTTATGGTTAAAACCAACTGCAAGAACTATTTTATTTTGGTTTTTTATTTTGGTTGAGGTTTTTTTGTTAATTCAGTTTATTGTAATTCCTGTTTTTAAATTAATAGGTTTACGAAAGGGAATTTCTTTGCAAGATTCTTCAAAAATAATTGGAAATCATTTTCCGGAGGTTCAAGACAAGTTGTTAAATATTTTACAGCTTAAGGAAAGTTTAAATGATTCTGATTTAATTTTGGCGAGTATCAATCAAAAATCAGAAGAGTTAGCTCCAATTCCGTTTTTAAAAGCGATTGATTTTAAGCAAAATAAAAAGTATTTAAAATATGCAATTTTTCCTATTTTAATTTGGGCAATTAGTTTTTTTACAGGAACAAATAGTGCGCTTAATCAAAGTTTAGAACGCGTAGTAAATTATAAAACTTCTTATAACCCGCCAGCTCCGTTTTTATTTTCTGTATTGAATTCTGATTTGAAGGTTATCCAAGGAAAACCAATAACAGTTTCGGTAAAAACTATTGGAACGGTTGTACCGGGTGAAGTGAAGATTATTTTTAACAATCAAGAATATTTTCTTCGAAATAATGGCAACTCCACATTTTCGTATACTTTTTCTGATGTACAAGAATCTATCAATTTTTATATAGAAGCTAACGAAATTCAATCGCAGGATTATAGGATTAATGTGATTGGTACACCAACAATTGAAAATATTTCTTTGGATTTGGACTATCCTTCTTATTTGGGTAGGAGGAATGAAACCATTCAGAATTCTGGAAATTTAACAATTCCCGAAGGAACGAATATTACTTGGAAAGTAGCGACTTCAAAAACAGTTGCTGTGGCTTTTATAAGCAATCAAAAAAGAGAACTTTTTAAAAGTTTGTCAAATGATAATTTTGAATACTCGAAAAGAATTCAAAATACTTTGAGTTATCAAATTTCCTCATCCAATAAAAATCTAAAAGATTTTGAGAATTTGCAGTTTTCGGTGGATGTTGTAAAAGATGAGAGCCCTTTGATTTCTGTTACATCAAATATTGATAGTATTTCTAGAGGAGTTGCACAATTTGCTGGTCAGATTTCTGATGATTACGGATTACGTAAATTACAATTGATGTATTATGAAGAAGATAATCAGAATAAAACACAAAGTTTTGAAATTCAGGTAACTAAAGAAAATATTCAAACATTTTTTTACCAATTTCCTAGTGGATTGAGTTTACAAAAAGGAGTTAACTACGAACTGTATTTTCAAGTATTTGATAATGATGGGGTTAATGGAAATAAAAGCGCTAAAAGTAAGATATTTAAGTACAGGCAAAAATCCGAGGAAGAAGTAGAAGAGGAGTTATTACAAGAACAAAAAGAAACAATTAATAATTTAGAAAATTCGCTTGAAAAACAAAAAAAGCAGCAGGAGCAGTTAGAATCAATTCAGCAAGATTTACAAAATAAAAAAGATATAAACTGGAACGACAAAAAGAAGGTTGATAATTTTATAAAACGTCAAGAGCAATACAAGCAAATGATGGATCGCCAAACTGATAAGTTGCAGGATAATTTAGACGAAAAGAAGGAGCCAAATGAAAGTTTACAAGAAAAAAAAGAAGACCTAAAACAGCGAGTTGAGGAATTAAAAAAAATGGATAAACAACAGAAACTGTTGGACGAAATTAAGAAGGTTGCTGATAAATTAAACAAAGAGGATTTAGTAGAAAAGACGAAAGAATTAGCGCAACAAAACAAACAACAACAACGTAGTTTAGAAAAGATGTTGGAGTTGATAAAACGTTTTTATGTAGAACAGAAAACAATGCAGATTGCTAATAAGATTGAAGAATTGACTAAAAAACAAGAGAAATTAGAAAAGGAATTGGGTACCAATTTAGAGGGTCAAAAGGAAATCAAAAAGAAATTTGAGGAAATTAAAAAGGAGTTAGAAGAACTTAATAAAGACAACGAAAAGTTAAAAAAACCGATGGAGTTGCCAGACGTTGAAGATGAAAAAGAGGATGTAGATAAAGAACTAAATAAATCAGAAGAAAATTTAAAAGATAATAAACAGAAAGAAGCAAAGAAAAATCAGAAGCAATCATCTAAAAAAATGAAAGAGATGAGCGCTAAAATGCAAAAGTCTATGATGGAAATGGAAGGAGAGTCTATGGAAGAAAACATGGAGGACCTTCGTAAAATTTTAGAAAACTTGGTTATTTTTTCTTATAAGCAAGAACAGCTAATGAATAAATTTAGCGAGACTTCAACTACACATCCTGATTTTGGAAAAGACTTAAAAAGGCAAAATGAAATTAAAAAATACTTTGAACATGTTGATGATAGTTTGTATGTGTTGGCAATGCGTGT
>JBLHOD010000239.1:0-3147 GCA_047622545.1 Polaribacter sp.
GGTGCTAAAGCTCCATAGCGCTCAACATATTGACCTCTTCTTTCATTTAAGTAATCATCTTGTTTAATATATGATTCAAAAGCTGAAGATTGTCCTGCTCCTGAGAACTGCATTTGTGTAAGTTCTGATGCAGTTGGTACATATAATAAATCGTTAAGGTTAGAACCATCATTATTAATATCCCCACCGTACGTGTAATTGAATCTACCTCCTTTTGCATATTCAAAAAATGTAGCAAATGTTGTTGGAGAATTTTCACCAAAAAAGTTAAACTTTTTAGAAACTACTCCTATTACTCTATGTGTATTTCCATATTTAGAAAAAGCTAAAACATCTGAGTTAGCATCACCTATAACAGGATTAAAAGCAAATGCATCTCCAGTAATTTCTGCTTCAATAGAATTCACATCTTTAGAATTTACATGACTATAAGCTATGTTCGCATATAAACCATTATCAAACGTTTTTTCAACTTTTGTAGAGAAACTATAAGTTCTCCCTTTGTTTGAATTTGTAAAAACAAAAGCGCTATTTCCTTTATCTGTATCTAAATAATAAGCTCTATTATCTGCACCTGTCAAAGTTCCCGTAGGGCTTCTTAAACCCCAATTTTGTACGTGTGCACCATTTAAATCTTTAGTATAAGAAACATCCCCAGAAACTATATAACCACTTTCTAATTTATAATCTAAACCAACATTAGTTCTCCATACTTGTGGAAATTTAAAATCTGGATCAACGGCTTGATAAAAGAATACTTCTGGATTTCCAATCTGGTTTCCTAACCAAACGAAGGGTAAACGACCTGTAAATACTCCTGTACCTCCTCTAACTTGAATTGTACCTTCTCCATTTGCATCCCAATTAAAACCTACTCTAGGGGAAACCAACCATTGATTTGTTGGCATTTTTCTATTATCTAATTTAACTGTTTCTCCTGTATTAGGATTATAATATGGAATATCTGGCACAAAACAACAAGCATTATCAATTACGTTTTGCGCTTTTTGTGAAGAATCAAAAAACAGAGGTTTATCGAAACGAATACCGTACGTTAATTTTAGATTATCGTTAACTTCCCATTCATCTTGAACATAAAATGCTAATTGACCTACATTTGTCTCTGCTAAAGCAAAACCTCCTGGATTTCCCGTGCCATTCGCTAGTCTATCATTATTTGCCGCTATAGCAGCATTAAATTGTCCTTGATAATTAGCGACTAAAGCTGCTGCTGCTGATGGGTTACCAACAGTATTCCTAAAATCACTTATGTCACCACTAGGAAAGAAAACTCCTTGTGCTCCATAAGCACCTAAATTAAACGAGTTATCAAATTCAAATTTCTCAAAAGCAAAGCCTACTGTATATGTATGGTCTCCTTTAAAAAAAGTCATATTATTTGTAATTTGAAAAACTTTTTGTTGTAAATTATTATTTATTGAAAATGGCTCATGACCAGCAATAATATAATTAGATCCACCACTTAAAAGTGTAATTGTTGGCGCAGGTGAAGATAATGCATTTCTAAAATCATCAAAATGCGTATAACCCACTTGTAGCTTATTTGTAGTTTCATCATTAAAAGAAGAATTAAGTTCAACTAAAAATGAATTGATATTATTATTAATTTCATATCCTGTGTTTTCAAATTGAAGGGTTGTAGCACTTGGTCCTCTAAAGCCTAAAGCTGTTGGGTGTGCAGGTTTTTCTTTTGATGCTGTTAAAAAATTATAAACAAAAGACACTCTATGTTTGTCGTTAATATTATAATCTAATTTAAACAATCCTTTAGTTGATTGTGCATCATAAGTAAATCCTCGATAAGTTCCTGGATCATAAAACTCGCCATTACCAATATTAACTTGAGATAAAATACCGCTAACTAACTGCATATCTGACTCCAACACTCTCGACTCATTGATTGCACCACTTCCTGTGTTTGGCTGAAAAGCAGAACCTAGTTCACTTACTTCATCCTTTTCGAAATTTGCAAAAAAGAATAATTTATTTTTAATAATTGGTCCACCTACGCTTACACCGTATTGATTTTGTTTTAAACTTGGTTTAAAAACTTTTTCTCCATTTACTTTTCCACCGGTTAAATCTTCATTTCTAAAGAAACCATAGACTGTACCTTTAAATTCATTTGTACCACTTTTTGTTACAGCATTTACAGAAGCTCCAGTAAACCCTGATTGAGTAACATCATAAGGAGCTACAGAAACTGATATTTGTTCAATTGCATCTAATGAAACTGGCTGAGAATCTGTTTGCCCTCCAGGTGTTGCTGCATCTAATCCAAAAGGGTTATTAAATATTGACCCGTCTAAAGAAAAATTATTGAATTGGTCATTTCTACCACCAAAAGAACCATTACTTGCAGTAGGCTCTAACCTTGTAAAGTCTGCTGCAGATCGCGAAATTGTTGGTAATATTTTTAATTGAACAGCACTAATACTTGTCTGAGATCCAGTTCTATCTTTATTAAAAATTTTGTTTTTTGAAGATGAAATAATAATTTCATCTAAAGTTTCTCCGCTATCAGTAAGTGTTCCATTTACTTCTGCAGTTTTACCTAATGTTAAAAATATATTATTTACAACTTGTTCTTTATAGCCTAAATAACTAAAAGTTATACTATAAGGCCCTCCAACTCTTAAGTTTGGTATGGTATACTTACCATTATCTTGAGTTGTAGTACCAGATACAGATCCGGTAGGTACATGCATAACAACAATATTGGCGCCAAATAAAGTTTCTCCGTTATTGTCAATAACCGTCCCCTTAATCTTTGAAGTAGTTATTTGTGCATTTGAGCTATAACTAAAGATTAAGGTTACTAAAAATAAAAAAAATAGTTTTTGTTTCATCTTGTTTGAGTGTTTTGAGTTTTAATCAAAAACCAAAATAGGACAAAAAATAAAGCCTACTAAAATTTAGTAGACTTTTTATTAACAATTTTTTAACAATTGATCTTATTCTGCAATCACTTCAAAAGTAATGTCAGCAACTACTGCTCTATGCAATCTTACAGAAGCTTCGTATTTACCTAATCTTTTAACAGAACCACCTACAACTTTAATAAATTTCTTATCTAATTCTGTTCCTGCTTTAGCAAGTGCAGCAGCTAAATCTATGTTGTTTACA
>JBLHOD010000240.1:0-3146 GCA_047622545.1 Polaribacter sp.
TTTTCGTTTATGATTGTTGGTTCCACTACTTCCTTTTCCTCTTTTTTATCTTTAGTGTCTTTTTTGTCTTTGCTTTTTTCTACAAATAGTTCATTTAACTTATCTATTTTAAATGGTTTTTCATATTTATCTAAAGCCATTTGATAAATTTTAGAGACACCATTTCCGCCACTTGGAAAGCTTGGCGTTGTTCTTTCTGATGAAAAATAAATATATTTTCCGTCTGGAGACCAGTGTGGATCAGATTCAGAAACCTTCGTTTTTGTAAGGTTTATTGATTTTTTTGTAGCAATAGTATACACAAAAATATCTGTTTCAAAATCTCTATATGCGTTGTAAACAATGTGATTACCATCAGGAGAAAAATAAGGGTTCGTATTATAAAAAGCCCAAAATTCATCTTTTACAATTAGGTCAGTTTTATAATTGTTTAAATCAATCAAATACATACTATTTCTCCCACTTAAATACACACCTTTAGTTCTGTCTTTATTTATTGTAAGTTGTCTGTTATTTTCAATTGATTTTGTTAATTGTCTAGTTTTAAAAGTATTATTTGCACTAGTAACAAACCAGTTATAATATCCGTTAACTGACCTAGAAAAGAGTAATGAGCTATTATCTTTTAACCATTTTACTTCTTGTACTGCTTCTTTAGGATTTGTTTCTATTTCTTTTACAAATTTTCCTTCAACATCAGATATAAATAATTTTCCTCTAGAAATAAATGCCATTTTTTTCCCGTCTTGAGAAACATCAAAAAATGTAATATTTCCTTTAACATCAAAAGATTGTTCTTTTTGAGTTGTAGAATTATTATTGATATCAATTTTTAATTTCTTTGAAGAATTGCTATCAACATCATACACATACAATTGATACTCTTTTCTAAAAACTACTTTTTTACCATTGGCACTTACTTTTGGCCACATGATTGATGTAGAGAAGTTCGTTAATCTTTTTTTAGTTCCATTTTTGAATGTATATAAATTGTATTCTCCTTTATACTCATCAGATTGAAAATAAACAGTTCCGCTTTTATCAATCGTAGCAGCGAAGTCTTTTCCTCTATACGTTGTGTGTTGTGTATATTTTTTAGTTTTTTTGTTGTACGATTTTATATCTGGATTGTAATCTCCTTTATATCTTTTTCTGTGTGCAAATCGTGAGCTTTCCCAAGATTCATTAAAATAAATATCGCCTGTTTTTGGATGTTCTACAACATTATGAACTGTATTAAAATAATGCTCAAAAGTTCTTTTTGGCGTTCCTCCATTAATATTCACCGTGTAATTAGACATGGAATTATATCTGTTAGATGTGAAATTTATGGTCTTACTATCCCAATTCCATGAAGAAACGGCATCACTACTTTGATAATATGTAAGTTGTTGTATTTCACCACCATTTAGCGGCATAATATACACATCATTATTTCCATATTGATTGCTAGTAAACGCCAACCATTTTCCGTCTGGAGAAACACTTGGGTCCGTTTCTACTCCCTGCATGGCAGTTAATCGGTATGCTTCTCCTCCGTTAGAAGAAACTTTCCATAAGTCGCCTTCGTAACTAAAAATAACATTAGTTGCGTCTGGAGTTAATGTCGGTTTTAAGGTAAAATGTACACTTTCGTTTTGAGAATATATTGCTATAGAAAATAGCAATAAAAATGCACTCATAAAAAATTTCATAATTCTAAAGTTTAGTTTGAAGTGTGAATTTACTAAATTTTAAATAGTATCTTTCTTCAATATATATTAAAATAATTTTATGGCACAATAAATGTTTGTTTTATTGTGTTCAAGTAAACTAATAATGGCTTTCTTTAAACTCACAATTTTCTTTTTTTGTTTTCTTTTTGTAGGATCTATAAATGCTCAGAAAGTTAACTTTAAAAACTATTCAATTATAAACGGATTGCCGCAATCTGATGTCGTTGATGCAGTTCAAGATGCTGTTGGATATATTTGGTTTGCAACTCAAGGTGGTGGAATTGCTCGTTTTGACGGGAATGATTTTGAAATTTATAGTCAAAAAAATGGATTGCTTTCTAATTTTACAAATTCGTTTTTTATAAACAATGACAGTTTATTTATAGGTACAAATAATGGATTGTCTATTAAAGTTAAAAACAGATTTATAAATTATAAAACTCCTAAAATAAACAAGATAATCTGGATTAATAGAAAGGTTTATTTAGCAACAACTCAAGGAATTTATCTGTTAAAAAAGGATTATGTTACTCCTATAAAAATCAATCTAAAAATTGATCTTTCTAACATACTCAATATCCAATATATAAACTCATTTTACTGGATTAAAACCTCTAAAGGAACTTGGAAAACTTCTACATTAAATTCAAAAGCAACCATTAATAAAAGTACTTTAAAAGAATCTGATGTAATTTTTAATTCTCAGAAATCTGCCATCAATCATTTAGAAATTGATGATTCTATAAAGTCAATTACAAACAAAATATTTATAGATAGAAAACAAAACACCTGGCTATTAACTGAAGGAAATGGCATTTATAAATCGGTTTCAAGTAATTTTAAACACTTCAATAGTATAGATAATTTAATAATAAAGGAAATTACTGCTCTTCATCAAAACAATAATACTATTTGGTTTACAGATACAAACAGAAATTTATTTACTGTTGATAGTTTAGGAATTCGTTATATTAGAAACAATCGTTTTAAAGCAACGTCAATAACTTCTGATGTTAGCAACAATCTTTGGTTTGGCTCACAAAAAAATGGAGTTTATGTTTTTAGAAAACAAAATGATTCTTTAAAAACAGCAGATTTTACTATTGAAAGATTATACTCAAAAAATGGTTTACCAAATGATAATATCCAGAATATTTTAATTCAAGATGATACTGTTTGGGTGGTAACACAAAATGCTGGAATATTAAAATTGGATTATAATTTTCAACAAAATTTTGTAAAAAAAATAAACGTTTTTAATAAAAATAACGGATTAAAAGATCAATCTATAGCTACTTCTCTACTCCATGAAAATAAAATTTGGTACGGAACAATCAATGGCGATTTGGGTTTTATTTCTAACAACGCAGTAAAACATTATTCGAAAATAGTAAATAAAAATACTACAATTAATAGCTTAGCCTTCTCTAA
>JBLHOD010000241.1:0-3120 GCA_047622545.1 Polaribacter sp.
TTTTCTGATACTGGTTATCATCAAATTACTTTAGGAATAAATGTTTTCCAAAAAAGACAAAGAGCTGCAGCTTGCCCTAATATTAATGCTTCTTTCTAAGCTAGAAGTCTAATTTTTCAACACTAAAATTTTGATTATTTCTTAAAACAAATTTAAGCACTTCTGTATCTGTGTTTGTGTAAAATAAGTGATTGCTTTTTAAGCTCTGAGTATTTAATAAACTATTTTCTTCTAAAACCCTTTTAGCCTGTTTTGCGACTGCTTGACCAGAATCGATAATAGTTATGTCAGTTCCAATTATTTCTTGTATTTGAGGTATTAAATACGGATAATGAGTGCAACCTAAAACTAAGTAATCAATGTCGTGTTTTAATATTTTTTGTAAATGAATAGTTAACAACTGAGTCATTTCTTTTGAAACTAATTGTCCATTTTCAATCAGTTCTACCAAGCCTTCTCCTACTTGTTCTATAATAGAAATTTCTTCGTTAATATTGTTAGAGGTTGCAGCAAACAAACGACTATTTAATGTGCCTTTTGTAGCTAAGATCCCAATATTTTTTGTTTTGGTATTTACAGAAGCAGGTTTTATTGCAGGCTCAATTCCTATAAAAGGAATCGTATAATTTTCTCTTAAATATTTAATTGCATTTGTTGAAGCGGTATTACAGGCAACAACAATTAATTTGCAGTTTTTATTTAATAAAAATTCGGTGTTTTTTATAGATAATTCAAGGATCTTCTCTTCAGATTTTTGACCGTAAGGCGAATTTTTACTGTCTGCTAAGTAGATTGTATTTTCATTTGGTAAAAGCTGCTGTATTTCTTTCCAAATAGAAGTTCCGCCAATACCAGAGTCAAAGATGCCAATTGGTTGTTTAGAAGTTATATTCATATCCTAACAAAAATAAAAAAACCTACTTAAAAAAAGTAGGTTTTTTTATTTTATAATTAACGTAGATTTTTTAGAATCCTAATTTAGCTTTTACAGCTTCGTAAATGTCTATTCCTTTGTCAAAGATAATTAAACCACCACCCGGAGCAGAATTAAACACATATACCAATCCTTTTGCATCAGCAACACTTTTAATTGCTTTTTGAGCTGTTTCATAAATAGGGTTTTTTAATTCTACTTCCTTTTTTTGTAACTCTTGCGTAGCAAATTGCTCAGCTTGCTGAATTTTAGCAACTTCACCTTGCAGCTCAGCTTTTCTTCTCGCATTAGTTTCTGGAGTTTGAGCTTTCTCTTCAGCAGCATATCTTTTTGCTTTAGTTTGATATGCCTTTATGTTAGCATCAATGTCGTCTTTATAAGTTTTTTGAATCTTCTCTAGCTCAGAGTTTGCTTTTTTAGTATCTGGCATATTTTGCACTAACTTTGCAGTGTCTATATGTCCAATCTTTTGTGCATTAGCAACTCCTCCCGCACTTAACATAAATACAGCTATTAATAATAACTTTTTAAATTGTTTCATTTCTCCTTGTTTTAATTTTAATTTATTTTTCTTATTTAATTATTCTGTTCCTTTTTCTTTTTTGCAGCATTTTTTTTGTCTAAAAGCAATTTTCTCTTAGCGTCTCTTTCTTTTATTTTAGCATCTCTTTTAGCTTTTATAGCTTTTTTTTGATCTTCAATTTTCTTAAGCCTTGCTTTCTTAATTGCTTCTAGTTTTTGTTGATTCGCTTTTTTCTTAGCTGTAATATTATCTTTAGAAGTTTGTATCTTTCTGTCTTTAACAATGCTTGCTAAAACCAGTTCGCTAATATCGTATTTTTTATTTGAATATAACATGACTAATTCGCTTGATTTATCTAAAACAAAATCATATTTTTTTCTTTTAGCAATATTTTGAACAGAATTATAAACCAAATCCTGAATTGGTTTTACCAATTGCTTTCTTAAATTGAATAAATCTCCTCTTGGGCCAAAATATAAAGATTCTAATCTTGCTAGTTCTTCTTTTTTTATGGTAATGTCCTCTTCTCTTTCTTCAATTAAATCTTTTGTTAATATCGCTTTTTCGTTTGCTAAATCTGTTTTAAGGACTTCAATATATCTTTCTAAATTTGATAAATTGCTTTTCCATGTTTCAATTTTGACATTCAAATTTTCTTGAGCTTTTACATAATCTGGAACATTCTCTAAGATATATTCCATATCTATATATGCTAAGTTTTGACCTCTTTGCGCAATGCTATTTTGTATTGTAAACAAAAGAATAATTAATACGAATATTTTTTTCATCTTTAATAGTTTTTGTATTGAGAAAACCATGCCAAAAATAGAATACATCACAAATTAAGTATTTAATTTTTTAGAATTGTCTTCCAATAATAAAATGTGTTTGCCAACCAGAAATAGGAGCATTTGGTGAGTTGTTGTAAATTGGTAATGCATCATAACCATGTGCAAAATCAATTCCTAACAAACCAAAAGCAGGCATAAAAATACGAATTCCAACACCGGCAGACCTTTTTAATTCAAACGGATTATAACTGCTAAAATTGTCATAAGAATTCCCAGCTTCTAAAAACCCTAATGTATAAATAGAAGCAGAAGGCTTGTCTGAAATAGAATAACGTAACTCTAATTGAAATTTATTATATATTGTTCCACCCTGAATAGATGACAATTGACTGTTTTCATATCCTCTTAACCCAACGGTTTCTCTACCATCTAATTGATAAGCAGCTAATCCATCACCACCAACAAAAAATCTTTCAAAAGGTGTAGCGCCAACTCTACTACTATAGTCTCCTAAAAACCCTCCTTCAGCATTCATCATTAAAACTAGCTTATCAGTAAATGCTGTGTACCATTTTCCTTTAAAACTTAATTTGTAATACTCCATCCATTTATACTTTTCAGCTAAACTAATATTAGAATATTCCTTGTTGTTAAATAAAGAATAAGGGATTGTTAATTTTGCGCCAATACTAAATTCTGATCCATAAGTTGGAAAAATTAATGATGGTCCAGAAGAGTTTCTTATCAACTTAACTTCATAAGATAAGTTGTTTAAATTGGCATTACTTAAAATATCTGTACCAACTCTAAACCCATAGTTATTTAAACTAAAATTCTGATAACTTATAGAGTGAGAAAGTTGAAAATAATCA
>JBLHOD010000242.1:0-3075 GCA_047622545.1 Polaribacter sp.
TGTAATTCAATCCTAAATTAGTAGACCATTGATTGTTAATTCTTTGGTTCCAATGCAATTGATAGTGATCTTGTTTGTAATTATCAACTTCATTATCGTGAAATTTCATGTTACCATCAGCATCCGTATAGATCCCTGAAGGGTTGAAGGTTCTGTCATTTGCCAACGTTTCGGCATCAATGCCATTCCATGCTTGGTATGTGATTTCATGACCTCCAAAGGCTAAGGCTTTAATTAAAGTATTATCTTTTACATAGCTTCCTTGAAGGAAATATGATTTTAAATCAGACTCAGCTCTATCAATATATCCATCAGATTTGATTTGTGATAATCGACCAGAAAATTCTATTTGATCATTTAGTTTTCCTGTGCTAAATTTTATATTGTGTTTTCTTGTATTAAAACTTCCAAAAGAATTCGAAATTTCTACGCTAGCGTTTTCTGCTGCGGCATCAGTTAAAATATTAATACTTGCACCAAATGCACCAGAACCGTTTGTTGAAGTTCCAACTCCTCTTTGCAGCTGTAAACTTTCTACGGACGAAGAAAAATCACCTAAATTAACCCAAAAAGTTCCTAAAGACTCAGCGTCGTTATAAGGGATTCCGTTAATTGTTATGTTTGTTGATTGTGCGCTTACACCACGTACTCTAATTCCTGTATAACCTACTCCAGCTCCAGCATCACTTGTTGTTACAACTGATGGTAAATAGTTTAAAAGTATTGGCAAATCTTGTCCTAAGTTGCGTTTTTCAAGTTGCTCTTTTGTGATATTTGAGTGCGCTATTGGTGATGTTGCGTCCACTCGAACGGCTTTGACAAGGACTTCGTCTAATTTTTCAGTTTTGGTTGAATCTTGGCTTTTTTCTTGAGCGATGCTCGTCATTGTAAACAAAAACACAAATACAATAAAAGTGGATTCCTGCCTACGCAGGAATGACAAAAAGGTGAATAAATTTTTCATGCGATTACATTTAAAATCGAATAAAAAGAGGTGATTATTCTTTGTTTTTAATTAGTTATTGTCATTACGAGGAGTGTTTACGACGTGGTAATCTCATCTTTTTTTACAGATTGCCACAATAATTAAAAATTACTTCGCAATGACGTTTTAAATTCAATTTCCCTAAACAGCATTATCTGTTCTAGGTTCAATGGGTATGATCTCAGCCGTTATAGGCACCCCTTTTTTGAGAACGAGACAAAGATAGCTTAGATTTTTGATTTTAAAAGACTTCTATACAATTTTCTAAAGAAAAAATAATGTCAATTACTTATTCAATATCTGGTTTTTTTCTGTTTACCTTTTTTTTAGCATTTCGCTTTTTGTGTTTTAGCCGTTTTCGCTTAACGGCTTTTGGAGTTTTGGTTGGAATACGTTCTTTTGGTATGATTAGAGATTCTGTAATTAGCTCTAAAAAACGTTGGATCACTAACCTTTTATTCTTTAGTTGACTTCTAGATTCATCACATTGCAGGATTAAAATATTATTTTTGGTAAGCCTGGAACTTAAGTTTTCTATTACTAGTGCTTTTTGATCTTCATCTAATTCTAATGAATTTACGACATCAAACTGAAGTTCAGCCTTGGTTGAAACTTTGTTTACATTTTGCCCACCACTTCCTGAACTTCTAATAGCTTTTAAAGACACTTCTGATATTAATTTTTCAGTATCCAATTTATACGATTTGATGTGCAGGTTTTAATAAATCATTTACCGTTTTTACAGGATTAAACGTCAATAGTGGAACCTCAACAAAAATGCTATTCCAGTTGGCCATAGAACCATTCCAAAGTCCTGGTAACTCTAGCGCTTTTATATGTTTTCCCGCTTTTGTTTTTTCAGAAATAAAAGCAGTTTTATGGTCAACGAAATTTGTTAAATCAAACGCTTCACTTAAATAGTTCTTTGTACCACAAACCAAATCTACAGGGTTAAAATGCGTAGCATTTTTCATGATGTCTTTCTGGCGTTTACTGCTTTTATCTACTTGAGCAGACTCCACAATTTGCAATGACATATTACCGCCTTCATCTTTAACCCAAAATGGTCCACCTCCAGGTTCGCCTTCATTTTTAACCATCCCACAAACTCTTATTGGCCTGTTTAACCTGTCTTTTAAATATTTTATTTGATGTTTTACTGAATACTTTTCAAATTCATTACCAACAGAAACATTAAGCTTATTTGATACAAATTTGGCCATTTCTAATAGTTCAGCTTCTGATGATGAATTAGTATCTAATTGTTTTAAATAATAAAATGCTTTTTCTTGTATCTCAAGTAAAACTCCAGCAAGCATCATTTTATAATCGGCAACTTCATTCTTATATTTCTTAACTACTACGTTGTCAATATTTTTTATAAAAATAATATCCGCATCTAACTCATTAAGGTTTCTAATTAATGCGCCATGCCCTGAAGGCCTAAAAATCAATTGATTATTTTCGTCTCTGAATAGGTCGTTTTTATGATTTACCGCAATAGTATCTGTTGATTCTTTTTGGTAGGAAAATGAAATATTGAATTTTGTATTGGTTCGTTCTTCAACATCCTCTTCAATAAATTTAAATTCTTCATCAAAACGATGTTTGTGTTTTTCTGAAATTGTAAAATGAATATTAGCCAAATTGTTTGAAGATGCGTACTGAGCTCCTTCAAACAAATGCTCTTCAAAAGCAGTAGAAACATGTTCTTTATACTTATGAAAAGGCAATAACCCTTTTGGATAAAAAGCAAGGTTTAGCTGCTCTTCTTCAAGCATAGTTTTAATCACTTCTAGACGTTGTTCATTATAACTCAAATCGTTGAAATTTGGAATATTTTTATGCACTTTATGAATAACTTCCTCGAAAAAAGGCAACTTTTCAAGTCCGATTAAAAAAACCGATAAGTCACGCTCTTTGTTTTTATTGATATAAGAATTTATGGTTTCTTTATCTAGGCTATAGTCTGCTAAAAACTGAAATAAAAATTTAAACATTCTAGTAGCTGCACCTGAAGCTGGAACAAATTTTAAAATAGAAATATCATTACGTCGCTCTTGGAATTTTTTGATGTAAGATTCTTTTTC
>JBLHOD010000243.1:0-3073 GCA_047622545.1 Polaribacter sp.
CCGCTAAAAAACTCATTTCTAAAGGGAATGCAAAGCGTTCTTTATCTTCATAAAATTTTGGCAAAAACGGATTATCAGCAAAACGTTCTAAAATAATTTTTGCATTAAATTCATCAGACATCATCTTAGCTAAAGAAGTCTTTCCTGCGCCAATATTTCCTTCAATAGCGATGTAATTATACTTTTCTGAGATAGGTATTGGTCTTTTTAATTTTTCTTCGATCAGAGAAATTTCAGAAGAATCATTACAATTTTTTAAACAAACAGCAAGTTGCTTTTTTTCTATAGGATGAAAAGTAGTGCCTGCAATTTCTACCAAAGGAATTAAAACAAATTTGCGTTCTAACATTTTTGGATGCGGAACGGTGAGCGTTCTAGAAAAGATAATTTCATCATCAAACAAAAGAATGTCTATATCAATATTTCTATCAGTATATGTTTTAGCATCTTTTCGTTCTCTACCCAGTTCAGATTCGATATGTAAAAGAGTACTAATTAGTTCTTCAGGTGGATGATAGGTAGTTACTTTTAAACAGATATTCAAGAAATCTTTGCTGTCAAATCCCCAAGAAGCAGTTCTATAAACCGATGATACTTTTTGAATATCGCCTACGTTATCAGCAATTGAATTAATTGCATTTTGAAGGTTTTCAAGCTTATTTCCTTGATTCGTTCCTAGTGATAAATATGTGATACGTTGAATTTTCATATAAGTGCTGCAAAGAAAATAAAAGGATTCTAATTATTACTATGCTTTTATAAATTTAATAGAAATTAATTTATGGTAATGTATTTATCCGTTTTGACATTAAGAAAGGAGCTATTCTTAAAAATTGAATTTATATTATTAGTTTAAGTAAAGAAGGAAATATGCCTTGTAAAGGTTTAAAAATAGCAATTGCCAAAATTAGTAGAGAAGCTAATTATAATAAACTCTTGGTGTATTTATATTTTGTTCGCTGCTTATTTTGGTGATAGTTAAAAATAAATTTTTAGAACTTAAACTTTTAATAGCCTTTATTCTTCATTTGATATTGGTAACTCTTTACAACAGTGTCATTTTTGAAAATTAATTCCAAACACTCTTGTTGTGTGTTAAAAGCAGCGGGTTTAAAACCTAAGTTGTAGTTCCATTTTTCAGGAGAATTTGCTTTGATGCTATCATTCCAACCATACCATTCACTTTTGCCTAATGCTTTCTGAACTTCACTTTTGGTTTTACCATTAAATAATTGGTTTTCTACAATATGGTTGCTCATTTCGAAACGCAAAGTAGGTTTTTCTTTCCATGCCGTTGCCTCAAAGTATTTTTCGTGGTGATAACTGCTAAAAATATTCAATAACGGATAAAATAGATAAAAGTAAATTACAGGTGTAAGTATAGCGCTTGCCAAAAGAGTAAGCCATTTACGATCATCAATTGATTTGACAAATAGCCACAATACAATGAACACAAGAAGTGAAAAAAGAATTAAAAGGGGAGTTACTATCATTTGTAATATTTCTATTAGTGCGTTTTTTAAGTTCTTAAATAATATACAAAGTTACTAAACTGAAACTATTTCATGAAATATATTTTTTGAGTTTTGTTTTAGGAATAGATTTTTAGGATAAATTTTACAGAATGTTGTTATCCCTATTAAAATGAAGTAAAAATTTCTTCGTACGTCTGATGTTGAAATGACAATAGAACGTTTTGTAAAACAAAAAAGACTGCCTTTAAAGACAGTCTTTTTATTAATTATTTAAATTTCAAGAATTTATTCTTCTTTTCTTGGTTCTCTCGGTTCTCTTGGTTTTCTATCATCACGTCCGCGACTATCTCTGCCTCTACTATCACGAGGACTACTGCTACGGTTGTCATCTCTTGGCGGTCTTGCAACATACCCTTCTGGTTTTGGTAAAATAGCTTTTCTAGAAACTTTTTCTTTACGAGTTCTTGGGTCTAATCCAAAATATTTTACATCTAAAATATCTCCCATTTTCACTATGTCAGAAACATTGTCTGTTCTTTCCCAAGCTAATTCACTTACGTGTAATAAAACTTCGTTTCCTGGAGCTTCTATATATTCTACAACAGCACCAAAATCTAACATTTTAATTACTTTTACTTCGTAAACGCTGCCAACTACTGGTTTAAACATCATTGACTCGATACGAGCAATCACTTTTTCAATTCCTTCTGGGTTTGTTCCTAAGATTTCAATAATTCCTTCTTCAGTTACAGCGTCTTCAGTAATTACAATTGTAGTTCCTGTTTCTTTCTGTAATTCTTGTATATGTTTACCACCTGGCCCAATAAATGCGCCAATTAGTTCATTAGGAATTCTTCTGTTGATCATTTTAGGAGCATGTGCTTTTACTTCTGGGTTTGCAGAAGCAATAGTTTCAGTTATTTTTCCTAAAATATGTAAACGACCTTCGCGAGCTTGTTTTAGTGCATTCACTAAAATTTCATAGCTTAAACCTTTTACTTTAATATCCATTTGACAAGCGGTAATTCCTTCAGAAGTACCTGTTACTTTAAAATCCATGTCTCCTAAGTGATCTTCATCACCTAAAATATCAGACAATACAGCATATTTTCCAGATACAGCATCAGAAATTAATCCCATTGCAATACCAGAAACAGGTCTAATCATTTGAACACCTGCATCCATTAATGCCATTGTACCAGCACAAACAGTTGCCATAGAAGAAGAACCGTTAGATTCTAATACTTCAGAAACTACTCTTACCGTATAAGGACAATCAGCAGGAATCATTCCTTTTAATCCACGTTGTGCTAAATTACCATGTCCAACTTCTCTACGAGATGTTCCACGAATTGGTCTAGCTTCACCCGTACAAAAAGGAGGGAAGTTATAATGTAAATAGAAATTTTCTTCACCTTCGTAAGATGGCATGTCTATTTTGTTAGCATCCCTTGAAGTTCCTAAAGTAACAGTAGCTAAAGCTTGTGTTTCTCCACGAGTAAAGATTGCAGAACCATGCACTGATGGTAAATAATCTACTTCTGACCAAATTGGTCTAATTTCATCTGTTTTACGACCATCTAAACGCAATCCTAAAT
>JBLHOD010000244.1:0-3058 GCA_047622545.1 Polaribacter sp.
AAATCAATTTTGATTTTGTAAAAGAATGGGCAAAAAAGAAAAACTATCGCATTACAAATGTGTCAACAGATTTGAATTTAATTTTTAGAATACAAAAAGAAATAGATAGTTACAACGCAAATTTTGGTAGTTGGGAAAAAATAAAAAAGTTTGAAATTACACCAGAAGAATGGACTATAGAAGATGATTTACTAACGCCAACTATGAAAATGAAGCGTAAAAATATCAAAGAAAAATACAAATATTTATTCAATAAAATCTACAACTCTTAGTTTTTAGCGTTCATTTTTTATTGTTTGCCAAATTAACCTATTTTTTATACTTTGCAACACACATACAAATAGTTACTTTATGTCATCAACAATTACACGTTTATTCGATTTCCCCTATTATCAGCTAGAAAAATACAATCTAGAAAAAGCACTAACTTCTTTTAAAGATAATAAATGGTATTCTATAACAACTAAAGAATATATAGATCAGGCAAATCAAATTAGCCGTGGTTTATTGCGTTTAGGAATAAAAAAAGATGATAAAATCGCTGTCATTTCAACTACAAACAGAACAGAATGGAGTATTATGGATATTGGAATCTTACAATTAGGTGCGCAAAACGTTCCTATTTATCCAACTATTTGTAAAGAAGATTATGAGTATGTGTTGAATCATTCTGGAGCAATTTACTGTTTTGTTTCTGATGAAACTGTATTAGAAAAATTAAATCAAGTTAAAGGAGATACACAATTAAAAGGAGTTTATACGTTTGATGATATTAAAGGAGAACATAATTGGAGTGAAATTTTACAACTTGGTTCAGACGAAAGTAATCAGCCTGAAGTTGAAGAACACAAAAAAGCTGTTACTTCTAATGATTTAGCAACTATTATTTATACTTCTGGAACAACTGGAAAACCTAAAGGTGTTATGTTATCTCACGGTAATATTGTTTCTAATGTTTTAGCGAGCGAAAAACGAGTTCCGTTAGTTAGTGGAGAAAGTCAAGCATTAAGTTTTTTACCTATCTGTCATATTTTTGAAAGAATGATTTTATACCTCTATCAATATTGTGGTGTAGAAATTTATTTTGCAGAATCTATTGAAAAGATGAGCGATAATTTAAAGGAGATTAAACCTCATGTAATGACTGCCGTTCCTAGATTGTACGAAAAAGTATTTGATAAAATTTATGGTCGTGGTGCAGAACTAAAAGGAATAAAACAAAAATTATTTTATTGGGCAATTGATATTGGTTTACAATACGAACCTTACGGGCAAAATGGTTGGTGGTATGAGAAAAAATTAGCCTTAGCTCGTAAATTAATATTTTCAAAAATAAAAGATGGTTTAGGAGGTCGATTAGATTTAATGGTTTCTGGAAGTGCTGCTTTACAACCAAGATTAACACGTTTTTTTGCTGCTGCAGAAATGCCAATTATGGAAGGTTATGGTTTAACTGAAACTTCTCCTGTTGTTTCTGTAAACGATCAAAACAATGGTGGTTTTAGAGTTGGAACGGTTGGTAGAATTATTGATGAAGTTGAAGTAAAAATTGCAGAAGATGGAGAAATTTTAGTAAAAGGACCAAACATTATGTTAGGTTATTATAAAGATCCAGAAAAAACTGCAGAAGTTATGACTGGTGATTATTTTCATACTGGAGATATTGGAGAAGTTTCTAAAGACGGATTTTTAAAAATTACAGACCGTAAAAAAGAAATGTTTAAAACTTCTGGCGGTAAATATGTTGCTCCGGCTTTAATAGAAAACCAATTAAAACAATCTCGTTTTATTGAGCAAGTAATGGTTATTGGTGAAAACGAAAAAATGCCTGCAGCAATTATACAACCAAATTTTGAGTTTGTTAAAGAATGGGCACAAAGACATAATATAAACTTAGGAAGTAATAAAGAAATTGCTTCTAACGAAAAAGTAATAGAGCGAATTGAAGAAGAAGTTAGATTCTGCAATACTAAATTTGC
This sequence comes from Polaribacter sp., assembly GCA_047622545.1. Taxonomy (GTDB): domain Bacteria; phylum Bacteroidota; class Bacteroidia; order Flavobacteriales; family Flavobacteriaceae; genus Polaribacter. Next base: position 1,980 of record JBLHOD010000244.1, read on the forward strand.
AAAGTGGGAAACCATTAAAAAGTTTAAATTAACTTCAAATGAGTGGTCTATTGATGGTGGGCATTTAACACCAACAATGAAAATGAAACGAAAAATTATCAAAGAAATTTATAAAGATCTATATGAAGATATTTATAGAGAATAACTATGTTTAAAATAAATTTATAAATATTCACAACTCAAAAACCCCTATTTTAGGGGTTTTCTTGTTTTTTTACATAATTTTATTTTAAAAATGTAACCTTTCAATTATTCTCAGGTCTTCAATATAACTAACTAACAAAAACGTCAGCTTGAAACAATTATCAGACGAATAATTAATGCAAATTGTATCTCAAGGCAACTTAGATGCTATGACATATATTTTTGAACGCTACAATGTTCGTTTGTATAATTTTTATTATCAAATGATAAAAAATGTAGCTGTGTGTGAAGATTTGACTCAGAATGTTTTTTTAAAAGTGATTAAGTACAAATATTCTTACCTACAAGGTGAAATACTAAAATGGTTTCAAGAAACCCTATAAATTAATGCTTTAAAGCTCCTTTTGTCAACAATTCAGGAAATTTCTTTTTAAAACGATTTAATCTCGGAACAGAAACATTTTTTACATACGGATTATTTGGATTCAATTTTTCATAATTTTGATGATAATCCTCTGCTTGAAAAAATTGATTTAACTCAGTAACTTCAGTTACTATTTTACCTTTATAATATGAATCGTTTAGCTCTTTAATAAACTTTTCAATAATTACTTTTTCTGAAGTGTTTGAATAAAAAGCAATAGATCTATACTGAGTTCCATAATCTGGATGTTGTCCATTTTTTGTTGTTGGATCATGAGAACCAAAAAACACTTTCACTAGTGTTTCGAAACTCACTTTTTTAGGGTTATAATACACAGCAACAGCTTCTGCATGTCCTGTTTTTCCTGTTCCAATTGATTGATAAGTTGGGTTTTTAGTAAATCCGCCTGCATAACCAGAAATAGCTTCCTCTACTCCATCTACGCTTTCAAAAATAGCTTCTACACACCAAAAACATCCACTCGCAAAATAAGCTATTTTCACTTCTTGAT
>JBLHOD010000245.1:0-3047 GCA_047622545.1 Polaribacter sp.
TTGAGGTGTCTTAATATCTGGTTGACCAATGTTTAAGTGGTAGACTGTTTTGCCTTGTTTATATGCATTTTCTGCATACGGCACCAATTTACGAATTGGTGATTCTGGCATTAAGTTTCCTTTCTTTGAAATTAAAGGCATAATTTTTGATTTTGGTTAGTAACAAGTATGGCAAATTTCTGAATTTATTTTTGATAAAGTGTTCAGATTTTCATTTCTTTTTTTATGAGTGAAAAGGTTAAAATATTTCCTTAAAGTAAGTAAAAAAAAATCTATTTTTGTCTTTTAACATCTTATTAAAACCCTTTTTTTTGATAAAAAAATATAGTTTATTCTTTTTTTTCTTAATTGTTTTTTCGGTTACAGCGAAACCTCAATCCCAGTTTAGTTTTTTTGGACCTGACCAAAAAGAACAATTTGTGAGGTTTAACTTAATCAATAACTTAATCGTTATTCCGATGGAAGTTAATGGGAGGCAATTGTCTTTTATTTTAGACACGGGCGTTAATAAAACCATACTTTTTAATTTATCACAAAATGATAGTATAGGGTTAAATGATGTAAGAAAAATTTCATTACAAGGTTTGGGAAAAGGTAAATCGATGGATGCATTGATCTCGACAAATAACACTTTAAAAATCAAAAATTTTGTTGGTGAGAATCAAGAAATTTATGTTCTCCTAAAAGATAAGTTCGATGTTTCTGGAAAAATGGGCGTAACTATTCATGGTATTGTTGGTTATAATTTATTTAAAGACGCTATCGTTCATATCAATTATGTTTCAAAACGAGTATATTTTTATAATCCTCAGTTTTACGAATATGATAAATGTAGAAGATGCGAAACTTTTCCTTTGCAATTTTATAGAAATAAGCCATATATAAATGCCAAAATTCAACTAGACACTATAGGTGATACATTGACTGATGTAAAATTATTAATAGATACTGGTGGTTCTGAATCTCTCTGGTTATTTGAAAATACTAAAGAAGAAATTCAAACACCAATTAGACATTTTAAAGATGTTTTAGGCGAAGGGATTAGTGGAACTATTTATGGTAATAAAAGTAGAATTAAGCAGGTTTCTATTGGGGGGTTTAAAATTAAAGAACCTACAGTTTCATTTTTAGACTCTACATCTACATATTATGCAAGGCAATTTAAAGAACGAAATGGAAGTATTGGCGGTAATATTTTAAAGCGTTTTAAAATTTGGGTTGATTACCCAAATAATAAAATAATCCTAAAAAAGTGCGGGTCTTTTAGAGGCGGATTTGAATACAATATGAGTGGTTTAGATGTTGTTTATAATGGTAAAGTCTTAGTAAAAGAAGTAACCAAAACAACATTTTCAGATTCATATTCAAATGGGAATTCTCAAACTCTAAATACTAATACAGTTTCTTTAGTTTCAAGCTATGTATACAGGTTTAAACCTTCTTATAAAATAAAACATGTCTTAGATAATTCACCTGCAGCTATAGCAGGAATAAAAAAAGATGATATTATTTTAAGTATTAATAGAATTAAAGCTCACCAATTAACATTAAAAGAGCTTTTAGGTAAGTTTCAATCTGGTGATAATGATAGAATAAGAATGACGATAGAAAGATTAGGAGTTCAAATGAAATTTCAATTTAGATTGATAAAGAAAATCTAACTACTTAAGATTTTTAACAACAAAACCTTTAATACGAATACTTTTTCTTTCTGTTTTTGCATTCGAGAAGATGGTTATTTGCTTAGAGAAACCTCCTATTTTACTAGTGTCATAAGAGACTGTAATTTGCCCTTTTTCTCCAGGCATAATTGGTTCTAATGGTTTTTTAGGAACAGTACAATCACAAGAAGTTTTAATGTCTGTAATAATTAAAGGGCTTTTACCAATATTAGTGAATTCAAAAACTCTAAGACCATTTGAGTTTTGAACTACTTTACCATAATTTATGAGTTCAGTTGCAAATTTAAATTCTGGACTTGTAGTATTCTGAGAAAAACCTGTAACAGAGGTGAAAGTCAATAAGAATAAAAGAAAACAATATTTCATTCGTAATAAATTTTAGGTAAAAATAGGCTTTAAATCTTACACTTAAAAATTCAACTACAGCTTTTGTGTTCTTTAAGATAGTTGTATTTTTGCTGATTATATCTCAAAAATTAAGCCAAATAATGGAAATTCCATCTAAATATATTGCAACAAGCGTAGAGAACAAATGGTACGAATATTGGATGAAAAACAACTACTTTCATTCAACGCCAGATGAAAGAGAACCGTATACAATTGTAATTCCTCCTCCAAATGTTACAGGAGTTTTACATATGGGTCATATGTTAAACAATACAATTCAGGATGTATTAATTCGTCGTGCACGTTTGCAGGGTAAAAATGCATGTTGGGTTCCTGGAACAGATCATGCATCAATTGCTACAGAAGCAAAGGTTGTTGCTAAATTAAAAGATGAAGGAATAAATAAAGCAGATTTAACAAGAAAAGAATTTTTAGGTCACGCTTGGGATTGGACGCATAAACATGGCGGAATTATTCTTGAGCAGTTAAAGAAATTAGGTGCTTCTTGTGATTGGGAACGTACAAAGTTTACCATGGATGATGATTTGTCTGAATCGGTTATAAAAACCTTTTTAGATTTACATGAAAAAGGACTGATTTATCGTGGTTATAGAATGGTAAATTGGGATCCTGAAGCCAAAACAACATTATCTGATGAAGAGGTTATTCATGTTGAAAGAACAGATAAATTATATTATGTAAAGTATCAGATAGAAAATTCTGATGAATATATTACAATTGCTACAACACGCCCTGAAACAATTTTAGGTGATACTGCAATTTGTGTAAACCCTAATGATGATCGTTTTAAGCATTTAGTTGGAAAAAATGTAATTGTTCCTATTTGCAATAGATTAGTGCCAATTATTGAAGATGATTATGTAGATATTGAGTTTGGTACTGGATGCTTAAAAATTACGCCTGCACATGATATGAATGACAAAGAAATTGGTGATCGTCATCAATTAAATGTTATTG
>JBLHOD010000246.1:0-3037 GCA_047622545.1 Polaribacter sp.
AAGTTACACATTACCTTTAAATTAATATAAATTGTTTATTTATTAAACCAATAACAACAATTATGTTTTAAATTAACAATCTTAATCTTTTATTTGCATCATATTTATAACATAAATAACAAAAAAATAGATTATGTGCGGAATTGTTTGTGCGTTCGATTTAAAAGAAAAAGCAGAAGTATTAAGACCTCAATTGTTAGAAATGTCTAAAAAAATTAGACATCGTGGTCCAGATTGGAGCGGAATTTATAGTGATGAGAAAGCAATTTTAACGCATGAACGCTTGGCGATTGTAGATCCAGCTTCAGGAAAACAACCTTTATTAAGTGAAGATAAAAAATTAATATTAGCTGCTAACGGAGAAATTTACAATCATAGAGAAATTCGTAAGCAATTCGACGATAAATACAATTTTCAGACAGCTTCAGATTGCGAAGTAATTTTAGCATTGTACAAAGAAAAAGGAGAAACATTCTTAGATGAACTAAACGGAATCTTTGGTTTTGCTATTTATGATGTTGAAAAAGATGAATATTTTGTAGCAAGAGATCATATGGGAATTATTCCATTATATGTTGGTTGGGATGAAAACGGAACTTTCTATGTAGCCTCAGAGTTAAAAGCCTTAGAAGGGATTTGCACAAAAATTGAATTATTTCCTCCAGGACATTATTTATCTAGTAAAGATGGAGAGTACAAAAAATGGTATTCTCGCGATTGGATGGAATATGATATCGTAAAAGAAAATGAAACTTCTATTGATGAAATTCATGATGCTTTAGAAGCTGCAGTTCACAGACAGTTAATGAGCGATGTTCCTTATGGAGTCTTACTTTCTGGCGGATTGGATTCTTCAATAATTTCTGCTATTGCCAAAAAATATGCCGAAAAAAGAATAGAATCTGATGATACACAAGCTGCTTGGTGGCCACAATTACATTCGTTTTCTGTTGGATTAGAAGGTTCGCCAGATTTAGCTGCAGCACAAAAAGTAGCAGATCATATAGGTACAGTTCATCATGAAATTAAATTCACTATTCAAGAAGGTTTAGACGCACTAAAAGATGTAATCTACAACTTAGAAACCTACGACATAACAACCATTAGAGCCTCTACTCCAATGTATTTAATGGCAAGAGTCATCAAATCAATGGGTGTAAAAATGGTATTGTCTGGCGAAGGTGCTGATGAATTGTTTGGTGGTTATTTGTATTTTCATAAAGCACCAAATGCAGAAGAGCTTCATAAAGAAACGGTTCGAAAACTAGACAAATTGCATATGTACGATTGTTTAAGAGCAAACAAAAGTTTAGCTGCTTGGGGAATTGAAGGTCGTGTGCCATTTTTAGACAAAGAATTTATGGATGTTGGGATGCGCATCAATCCAAAAGATAAAATGATCAACGGAGAACGTATGGAAAAATGGGTCATCAGAAAAGCGTTTGAAAAACATTTACCAGAAAGTGTTGCGTGGCGACAAAAAGAACAATTTTCTGACGGCGTTGGTTACGATTGGATTGACACGTTAAAAGAAGTAGTCGGTTTAAAAGTTACAGGTGAGCAATTAGCAAATGCGAAATTCAGATTCCCAATTCAAACTCCGACGACAAAAGAAGAATTTTATTATCGCTCAATTTTTGCCGAACATTTCCCAAGTGACACTGCGGCTTTGTGTGTCCCACAAGAACCTTCAATTGCTTGTAGTTCTAGAATAGCACTTGAATGGGATGAAAGTTTTAAAAACAGGAACGAACCTTCTGGAAGATCTATTAAAATGGTTCATGAGGGTGCTTATTAAGAAGTTTCAGTAATTATGTTTGGTTAAAAATCTCGCTTTTGCGGGATTTTTTTAATTTTATTAAACTCAACAAATAAAAACATTTACAAAATTAAAAATAAACACATTTTAAAGCGATTTAAGGCCGTTTTACGTAATTAACAAATGTTAATAAATACAACACTTCGTTATCAAAAAAGGCTTCTTTCCTCTTTAAAAATTGTAAATTTGTTAGATAATATTTCGTCTTTTTAAAGACGATTTTTTATTACTTCTCGATACAATTCCGAAAAAAAATCGGAAGCACTCGAAGTGACAAAAACGTTTAATTTAATTCAAAATAATGAGCGAAGAAAAAAAACACGATTATTCAGCCGATAGTATTCTGGCACTAGAAGGAATGGAGCATGTAAGAATGCGTCCATCAATGTATATTGGAGATATTGGAACTAGAGGTTTACATCATTTGGTATATGAAGTTGTAGATAACTCAATTGATGAAGCAATGGGTGGCTATTGTGATGCAATCGATGTAACTATTAACGAAGATAATTCCGTTACAACTAAAGATAACGGCCGTGGAATTCCAGTTGGAATTCACAAAAAAGAAGGCGTTTCTGCATTACAAGTTGTAATGACAAAAATTGGTGCTGGAGGTAAATTTGATAAAGATTCTTATAAAGTTTCTGGAGGACTACACGGTGTTGGAGTTTCTTGTGTAAACGCATTATCAGAACACCTAACTGCAACGGTCCATAAAGATGGAAAAATTTGGGAACAAGAATACGAAAAAGGAAAAGCTTTATACCCTGTTAAAGCCATTGGAGAGACAGATTTTACGGGAACAATTGTAACTTTTTCCCCAGACAAATCAATCTTTGTACAAACAACAGAATATAATTATGAGATACTTGCAACTCGTATGCGAGAATTATCATATTTAAATAAAGGAATTACAATTACACTTACTGATAAACGCAATACAGATGATGAAGGAAACTTTATCACAGAAACTTTTTATAGTGATATTGGATTACCAGAATTCATCAAGTACCTAGACAACACTAGAGAGCAATTAATTGCAAATATTATCTCTATTGAAGGAGAAAAAAATGGCGTTCCTGTTGAAGTAGCCATGGTCTATAATACTTCGTATTCAGAAAATTTACATTCATATGTGAACAATATTAACACACACGAAGGAGGAACACACTTAGCAGGTTTTAGACGTGGACTAACAGCTACATTAAAAAAATATGC
>JBLHOD010000247.1:0-3030 GCA_047622545.1 Polaribacter sp.
GAAGGAACAATATTATCGAACATGTCAAAATCTTCGGGAGAAATAATTTGAGCGTGCTCAATTTTCCAACGTCTATCTTTTTGTCCTTTTAAAGCAACTTTATAGGTTTTTAAAATATGTGTATTTGCAGAATCTCCAATTGCATGTGTATTCATTTGATAATCTGATTTTGCAATTTGAGCAGCGATTTCTGTATATCTTTTTGGTTCAAAAATCATTGCTCCATAATGATGATCTCTATCACTATACGATTTACGCATTGCAGCTCCACGAGAACCTAAAGCTCCGTCTCCATAGACTTTAAATGAACGTACATTTAAACGATCTGTTTTAATAATTCCTTTCGGAATAAAGTAATCTAAATTTTTCTGACTAACAGAAACCATTGCGTAAATACGCATTTTTAAATCTCCAGTTTTTTGTAAACTATCCATTAAATCGATAGTAGATTTACCGACTCCTGCATCATCTACAGTTGTTAATCCATAACTAAACGCTACTTTTTGCGCATCTAATAACCCTTGAATAGATTCCTTTTTTGTGGTATTTGGAGTTTTAATATAACGCATTGCAGCATCAATTAAAACACCAGTAAGTTTTCCTCTTTCTTGAATGAATTCTCCTCCTGATATATTCTTAGGAAATTTTGTGCTAGATAATCCAGAATATTTTAAAGCGGCTTCATTCACTAATAAAGCATGACCATCAACTCTTCTGATTGCAACTGGAGTATTAGGAAACAATTTGTCTAGTTTTTCTTTTGTTGGAAATTCTTTTACCTCCCAATCATTTTGATCCCAACCGCGACCAGTAATGTAATCAGCATTTTTCTCTTTTTTAAATGCAACAAGTTTTTCTAAAATTTCATCATAACTTTTGGTGTCTCTTAAGTCTATTTTTTGAAGACTTAATCCCAATCCGAAGAAATGACAATGTGCATCAATTAATCCTGGAACTACAGTCTGATTTTTTGCATCAATAGTTTCTGTTGCCACAAATTTATTTTGGATGGCATCATTAGAACCAACTCCAATAAATTTTCCGTCTTTAATAGCAAAGCTCTCCGCTTTGTCAAAACCTTCGTTTACTGTATAAGCATTTGCATTGATGACAATTAAATCTGCTTTTTCTTGCTGTTGACAAGAACTAAACAGCCCAATAATACTAAGTGTTAAAATAAGTTTTCTCATGATGTTGTATAAATTAAATAAGCGCAATACATTAATATGAATTGCAAAGGAATTCTAATAATTGCTGTTTTTTTTGAGCCAATTGCTGGTCGTTCTTTTGTTGCATCCCAAATATGAATTGGTAAAAATAATATCATTAAGGTAAAAATTCCGATAGCTGCAATCCGAATTGTTTCATTAAAAAGCAATCCTAAACCCAAGCTAAATTCAATCAATCCAACAATATAATTCACTGTCTTTTTAGGTAATGAACTCGGAATAAAATGCTTAAAAAAATTTGGTTTAATAACATGCATTATTCCTGCAAACATAAAAAACAAGCCAAAAAATAGTGTAATAATTTGTATTGCAATTGACATTGTAATTATTGTTTTACTGCTGTGTTGTTGTATAAATATTTATCCATTAAATAAATCATACTTGCCATAGAAGCACTTCCTAATTCCAGCTCACGTTTGTTCACTTTATCAAAAGTATCTGTAGCTGCATGATGATAATCAAAGTACCGTTGAGAATCTGGACGAAACCCAACTAAAGTTACATTTTCTGCTTTCAGTTTTCCAACATCAGCTCCACTTCCACCTTTTTCAATGTCGTGTAAACCATAAGGAGCTAATAATTTTTTCCAGCTTTTTAATAAACTTGTATTTGCTGCATTTGCGTCGATTGAAAATCCTCGTGGTGTAAATCCACCTGAATCAGATTCTAACCCTCCAATATGTATTTCTTTATTTAATTTTGCTGCTGCTGCGTATGCTTTTGCTCCGCCACCGCCTTGTTCTTCATCCATAAAGAAAACAACACGAATGGTGTTTTTTGGTTTGATATTGTTTGTTTTTAAAATATGTAATACTTCTAAAGATTGTACAATTCCTGTTCCGTCATCATGTGCTCCGTCACCTAAATCCCAAGAATCTAAATGTCCACCAACAACAATTATTTTTTCTGGATTTTCAGAACCTCTAATTTCGCCAATCACATTAAATGAATTTTCTTTAGGTAAGTTTTTACTGCTCTGTTTTAAATATACTTTTAAGTTAGGATCAGCTTTTAAACTCTTACTTAAGTTTTCTGCTGCCAACGTACTTATTGCAGCACCAGGAATGTATTCGCTTTCTGGAATATCTCCATAACGCATCCCGCCAGTATGTGGATAATCATTAATATTATTTGTCATTGTACGTACAATAACAGCTAATGCACCAAATTTACCAACCGTTTGTGCGCCACTTCCTCTCTGGTCTACAGCGCCGCCATATGCAGAGAATGTTCTAATTAATGTATTGTCAAAAGGTCTGTTAAAGAAGATAATTTTTCCTTTTGCTTTAGCTCCTAAAGCTTCCGCTTCTTTAATGCTTTTTACTTCAATTACTTCTGCTGTAATTCCGTTTTTTGGAGTTGCAATAGAACTACCTAAAGCGCAAACTGCCATCTCAAATTTCTTTCCGTTAGTAGTGTAATAAGCAACTTCCTTTTCTCCTCTAACCCAATGAGGAACGATTGCAGGTTGTAACCAAACTGAATCTAAGTCAGTTTCTTTCATTACGCGTTCACCCCATTTTACTGCCAATGCAGCTTCAGGAGATCCTGACATTCTTCCGCCAATATTTGATGTTAAATCACGAAGCCATTCGTACGATTTACCTTGCGATAAAGCAGTGTCAAATATTTTTTTGATGTTTGCAGCGTCAATTTTTTCTTCTGCTGTTAATTCGGTTGAAGTTGTTTTTGTTTCATTTTTTTCATTACATGCAATTACTAAAATTGCAAAAAGAAAAAGGATAGATAGTTTTTTCATTTGGTTGTAGTTTTATAAAAGTGTATAAATCTACATAAAATC
>JBLHOD010000248.1:0-3030 GCA_047622545.1 Polaribacter sp.
GTAATGGTACTGACGCTATAGGTTTTAAAGGACTTCCAAATGGCTACATCAATGCATTTGGAGGCCCCACTTTAGCAGGTGGTATTTGCACTTGGGCAACAAATAAAGTCGATGAACAGAATGGAACTAGAACTTCGATTAACCTGTTTGATGAAACAACAATAATTTATGAAAACAATGCTATACAAATTGGAGCTGGTATTAGATGTCTAAAAGAATAACGTTTGACAACACTGCGCATAATTAATTACCTAGATACTTACGACTTACGAACATTTCTGTGACATATTCTATCTGTGATTTATTTGCTAAATTAGTTGCTTAACCGCGTAACTAACGATACACCTACTTGGACTTAACTCTTCTCTGTACAACCGAGCATAACGTGCTATTAAGCTTGTATCTAATGGGTCTGTTTACTCTTTTATAATACCTGAACAACGTTTTATTTTTAATAGCCTTTTTTCTAGATAAACAATGGCTTGACTATGTAACTAAAGGGCTAGCTTTAAGGCCTAATAACCTGTATGCTCAAAACAATAAAAAACATGATTTTCTTGGGTCTCTTTCAAAACCCATTGTAATAGACTTTTATTGCCTATTACATCATTAACAAACTCCTTTTCTACTTGAGCACGATAACAATAAGCGTTTATTGTTTTTTTTGATACATCGATTCCTACGACTTCTTTGTGATTTTTCATATTTTTACAATTAGAGTGAAAAATATGTTGCTTTAACGACTTCCTTTATCGGGAGATTAGAATCCTGATATTCCAAATGGTTCTTAGCAACTTTATAGAAAGAGAGGACTCGTGCGTTTACTGGAGCAGTATTCTAAAACACGTTATAGTTCTCCTCTTTTTCTATTTAAAGGTATTTAATACAAACTAAAGAAACACGTTAGCGGTAATGTAAGAAAACCGATAGTCTTAACAGAAATTGAACAATGAATCATAGTATTTTAATTAAGAATTCTACAATCGTAAATGAAGGCAAATCTTTTATCGCTGATGTACTTTTCTCGAACGGACTAATTGAGCAAATTGGAAAAATTGATAGTGAAACAAATTACAAAGTAATTGACGGAACAGGAAAATACCTATTCCCCGGAGTTATTGACGCACAAGTTCATTTTAGAGATCCAGGACTTACACACAAAGGCGATTTGTATACTGAAAGTAAATCTGCTATTGCAGGTGGAGTGACTTCTTTTATTGATATGCCAAATACAGTTCCGAATATTTTGACCGTTAAAAGTCTAAAAGAAAAATTTGAAATTGCTTCAAAAAAATCTTTAGCAAACTATTCATTTTTTCTTGGTGTAAATGGAGATAATATTGATGAAGTAATAAAAATGGATACGAGTCAATTTATTGGTGTTTCTGATGACGGTTTATATTTTACAAAAAAAGGAAACCTCTTGGCTGATAGTCCTGAAAAAATGGAAAAACTATTTGCTAACTGCAAATCGATCATTGCAATTCATTCCGAGAAAGAAGAAATCGTAGAGGCAAATGAAAAGGCTTTTAAAGAAAAGTACGGAGAAGATATTCCTGCAAGATTTCATCCGATTATTAGGAGTACTGAAGGCTGTTATGAGGCTACTAAACGTGCAATTGCTCTAGCCGAAAAACACAACGCTCGACTTCATATTTTACATTTAACAACAGAAGCGGAAACCCACTTATTTAAAAATGACATCCCTCTGCGAGAAAAAAAAATAACTACTGAAGTTTCTGTACATCATTTGTGGTTTTCAGACAAAGATTATGACCGACTTGGAATGCTTATAAAGTGGAATCCAGCAATAAAAACAGAAAAAGATAAACAAGGTTTATTAAAAGCACTACTTGATGATAGGATAGACATTATAACTACAGACCACGCACCACACACTTTAGAAGAAAAGGAAAAACCCTATTTTCAATCTATGTCAGGTGCTCCAATGGTTCAGCACACGCTAAATTGTATGTTAGAATTTTACAAACAAGGTCTGATTTCGTTAGAAAAAATAGTTGAAAAAATGTGCCATAATCCAGCAATTTTGTATAGTATGACTAAGAGAGGGTTCATCCGAGAAGGCTATTATGCCGACTTGACCTTAGTGGATTTGAACAGCAAGTGGACCGTTACTAAAGACAATCTTTTATACAAATGTAATTGGTCGCCATTAGAAGGAACGACCTTTCAAACGGAAATAAAACAAACATTTGTGAACGGAAATTTAGTATACGATAATGGCGCGTTTTTTGAACAAGAAAAAGGAAAAGAAATTGAATTCGGTAGTTGGAAATAAGAAAAAATCTATTGCTAAAAACGTTTACAAAACATAGCTATTACAAGCTTTTCTAAAGGTTAGCATCTATTTGTGAAGACTGCCAAATTTTCAAATTTGGATTTTCGAGAATTAAATGATAAAAGAAAATTTTAGAATTAGGCTCTCTGTAAACACGAAAAGTTAGCGTCTTTTTACACGCTACGTTTCATACACGAAACCCTTAGCCTTAATTAATTGAAATCTCATTATCAAGTTTATAATTCTACCTTTAGACAAACTAACAAAACGTGATAAAATTCTTTAGAAGAATTAGACAAAACATGCTGACATAAAATAAATTCAGTAAGTATTTACGCTATACAATTGGCGAGATTATACTCGTAGTTATTGGAATTTTAATCGCTTTGCAAATTAACAATTGGAACAATGAAAAAAAATGACAAGCAAGCAGAAATAAAATAAATAATTCGCTTTCGGATTGTCAATTAATTTTAAATGATAGGATAGATAAAAATAAAAATATTTTAAAATCAGGGGAAATACTTTTTGATCACCTAAAAAGCAAAAAAGCATTGAATGACACAATAGTGCAACTCTTCTATACGCCTGTAAATGAAGAAAATGTTTCATTTAGCACTGCAGCATTTGAGAACTTGAAAAATGATGGACTTTCTCTTATTTCAAATGATAGCTTAAAGATTAACATCATAAATATTTATGATCAAGAACTAAATTATATTCAAACTATA
>JBLHOD010000249.1:0-3021 GCA_047622545.1 Polaribacter sp.
TACCTGTTGTGTTTATTGTTGAAAACAATGGATACGCAATGGGAACTTCGGTTGGAAGAACTGCAAATCACACTGATATATGGAAACTTGGTTTAGGATATGAAATGCCTTGTGGACCCGTTGATGGAATGAATCCTATTAAAGTTGCAGAAGCGGTTGATGAAGCTATACAAAGAGCACGTCGTGGTGACGGACCCACTTTTTTAGAAATGAAAACATATCGTTACAGAGGACATTCTATGTCTGATGCACAACATTATAGAACAAAAGATGAAGTAAAGGAATACAAAAAGATTGATCCTATTACACAAGTTTTAAATGTAATTAAAGAGAAAAATTATGCTTCGCAAGAAGAAATTGACGCAATTGATAAGGAAGTAAAAGCTTCAGTAAAAGAATGTGAAGAATTTGCTGAAAGCTCTGCTTACCCAGAAGTAAATCAATTATACGATATGGTATATGAACAAGAAGATTATCCTTTTATAAAATAAATTATGGCAATAGTAGTAAACATGCCTCGTTTAAGTGACACCATGGAAGAAGGTGTTGTGGCACAGTGGTTAAAAAATATTGGAGATTCTATTGAAGAAGGCGATATTATAGCAGAAATAGAAACTGATAAAGCAACAATGGAGTTCGAGTCTTTTAACGAAGGAACTTTATTACATATTGGTGTTCAAGAAGGAGAAAGTGCTCCGGTTGACACATTATTAGCTATTATTGGTGATAAAGGAGAAGACATCTCTAGCTTATTAAGTGCTAGTGCTGAAAAAAAAGAAGATAAAACGGAGGAAGCTCCTGAGAAAATTGAAGCATCTGAACCTGTTAAACCGGCTGAAACGGAAAAACCTGTTGCAGAAACAGCAGAAGCTAAAACTGTTGCCAATGCTGACGGCAGAATATTTGCTTCGCCTTTAGCGAAGAAAATCGCCAGCGATAAAGGAATCAATTTAGCTGACTTAAATGGTTCTGGAGACAATGGAAGAATCACTAAAAAAGATGTAGAGAATTATACTCCATCTACTACTTCTACTGAAACATCAGCAGCTACATCTTCTACTCCAGTTGCAAAATTTGTTCCTGCAGGAGAAGAACATACAGAAGAAGTTAAAAACTCGCAAATGCGTAAAGCAATTGCGAAATCTTTAGGGAATTCTAAATTTACGGCACCACATTTCTATTTAACAATTGAAGTTGATATGGACAATGCAATGGATTCCCGTAAAACCATCAATGCTATTCCAGACACAAAAGTATCTTTTAACGATATGATTGTGAAAGCTTGCGCAATGGCATTAAAAAAACATCCGAAAGTAAATTCAAGTTGGACAGATAATGCTACGGTTTTAAAAAGTCATATTCATATTGGAGTTGCTGTTGCTGTAGATGACGGATTGGTTGTACCTGTCTTAAAATTTACAGACCAAATGAGTTTAACTCAAATTGGAGCAAATGTTAGAGAATTGGCCGGCAAAGCAAGAAATAAAAAAATAGCCCCTAACGAAATGGAAGGAAGTACATTTACAATTTCTAATTTAGGAATGTTTGGTATTCAAGAATTTACTTCTATTATCAATCAGCCAAATTCAGCAATTTTATCTGTTGGAGCAATTGTTCAAAAACCTGTTGTTAAAGATGGGCAAATTGTTGTGGGTAACACAATGAAGGTAACATTAGCTTGTGACCACAGAACGGTTGATGGCGCTTTAGGTGCACAATATTTACAAACATTAAGAACGTATTTAGAGAACCCAGTTACAATGTTAGCGTAAGGGATTTTTATATATTTGATAAAAAAAGAGCTCGGAAATATTTCCGAGCTCTTTTTTTTGAAATTGTTATACATTAGCACACAATTATATAAAACATCTTTTACCTATTTTAAGATAATGATTAAAAAAACAATTGGACGAATTGATCAAATTGATTTTCCAGAATTTGGGCTTTTAAATATTGAAACAAAAGTTGATACCGGAGCGTATACTTCTGCTATACACGCACATGAAATAGAAGAAACTACAATTAATAATGAGAATTTTATTAACTTCACACTTTTAGACCCAGAACACATTCAGTACAATGAAAAAGAATTTAGAACAAAAAATTATTATAAAAAAGTAATTAAAAGTTCCAACGGAACGTCAGAAGAAAGATTTGCAATCAAAACAACTGTTACTCTTTTTAATGAAACTCACAATATCGAATTAACTTTAAGCGAAAGAAGCGACATGAAATATCCTATTTTACTAGGGAGAAAGTTTCTTACCAAAAAGTTTATTGTAGATACATCACAAAAAAATAACTCTTACAAATTAAAATAAAGAATCCAATTATGAAGATTGCCATTTTATCAAGAAACCCAAGATTATACTCAACAAGAAGACTTGTAGAAGCTGCTGAAAAGAGAGGTCATGAAGTTATTGTTGTTGATCATTTAAAATGCAATATAGAAATTGAAAGAAGGGCTCCAAAGATTTTTTATAAAGGAGAATATTTAACCGATATCGATGCAATAATTCCAAGAATAGGTGCTTCTGTAACATTTTATGGAACAGCAGTAATCAGACAATTTGAAATGATGAAAGTCTTTACAGCTGTTTCTTCTATAGGTTTAGTAAGATCTAGAGATAAATTAAGCAGTTTGCAAATTTTAGCTAGAGCTGGAGTTGGATTACCAAAAACAGTTTTCACAAATTACACAAAAGATGTTGAACATGTTGTAGAATCTGTTGGTGGACCACCTTTGGTATTAAAACTTTTAGAAGGAACTCAAGGTTTAGGAGTTGTCTTAGCAGAAACTCAAAATGCTGCAACATCAGTCTTAGAAGCTTTCAATGGACTTGGAGCAAGAGTTATTGCACAAGAATTTATCAAAGAAGCAGGCGGAGCAGACATTAGAGCTTTTGTTGTTGATGGTAAAGTTATTGGAGCTATGAAACGACAAGGAAAAGAAGGTGAATTCCGTTCTAATTTACATAGAGGAGGAAATGCAAACATCATTGAACTAACAGACGAAGAAGA
>JBLHOD010000250.1:0-3006 GCA_047622545.1 Polaribacter sp.
ATAAATCGAATGGTAGTTTATTAAATGGTAGAGGAAATGGAAATTTAAAAATCGAGATTAATACAAAAGGAGATTTTAAAATGGACGGAAATTTTATTGTTGATGAAGGAAAGTATGAATTTAAATATGGTGGTCTAGTAAATAAAACATTTAATGTAAAAAAAGGAGGAACAATTTATTGGAATGGAAGTCCGTCTGATGCAGATTTAAATATTACTGCGGTTTATACATTAAAAGCAAATCCATCTATGCTGTTAGAAAATTTTAACTCTAGCAGAAAAGTACCTGTAAATTTAATTACAAGAATTAGTGGAGGATTGTTTACTTCTAATCAAGAGTTTGATATTGAAATACCGAATGTAAATAATACCATTGCTTCTGAGTTAGAATTTAAATTAAATGACAATGATGTAAACGAAAAAACCAAGCAGTTTTTATCTTTGTTGGCGTTAAACACTTTTTACAATCCAGATAAATCTAATTTTATTGGCTCTAACGCAATTATAGGAACAACCTCTAACGCGCTATCAAATTTGATTTCAGGTATAATTAGTAGCGAAGATGGTAAAGTACAATTTGATGTAGATTATGAATTAACTGATAAAACTGATGTTAATAATGTTATAACTGATGATTTGGTAAATTTTGCTGTGGGTACTCAAATTTCTAATAGAGTTTTAGTAAACGGAAAAGTTGGAGTTCCAGTTGGATCAAAAACACAATCGAGTGTTGTTGGAGAAGTGAAAGTTGAAATTATGTTAAATGAAAAAGGAAATTTTAGAGCGGTAATTTTTAATCGTCAAAACGAAATTCAATATTCATCAGAAGAAGAAGGGTATACACAAGGAGTCGGTTTAACATATCAAGTAGATTTTAATAGTTTGTCAGATTTACTTAAAAAAATAGGATTGAAAAAGAAGAAAGAAATCAACATAAAAAAGGACTCGGTTAAAACAGCAAAAACAAATCGTTTTACAGAGTTTAAATCAACAAAAAGCAAAAATTAAATATGAAAGACTTTACACTAGTAATTTTAGCCGCAGGAATGGGGAGTAGATACGGAGGAACAAAACAACTCGATGGAATATCAAAACACGGAGAAACCATCATGGATTTTTCTTTGTTTGATGCTATTAAAGCTGGGTTTACAAAAGTGGTGTTTATTGTCCGAAAAGATATTTTAGAAGAAGTGAAAACCGAATTTGGTGCTAAATTAAAAGGGAAAGTAGAAGTCGAATATGCAATTCAAGAAACGTCTAAAGTACCAGAAAAATATAGTAAAAACGAACGTACTAAGCCTTGGGGAACAGCACACGCCCTTTTGGTTGCTAAAGATCTAATTAAAGATAATTTTTGTGTAATTAACGCAGATGATTTTTACGGTTATGATGCTTTTGAAACCATTATTTCATTCTTGAAAAATGCAAACGAATCTTCAACTGATTATGTAATGGTTGGATATCCAATTTACAATACGTTGTCAGATAACGGAAGTGTTTCTAGAGGAGAAACTTTTGCAGATGAAAACAATAATTTACAACAAATAAAAGAAAGAACTGCGATTGCTAAAAGAGGAGAAGATATTGTTTTTGAAAACGAAGATGGTTCAGAAGCAATTATGTCTAGAGATGTAATTGTATCTATGAACTTCTTTGGGTTTACACCCGCTTTTTTAAACTTTTTAGATAGAGAGTTTGAGGTTTTCTTAGAAGAAAATTATCAGCAATTAAAAGCAGAATTCTTTTTGCCTTTAGTAGTAGATAACTTAATAAAATCGAAAGAAGCGAAAATGAAAGTGTTAAGTACAGATGCAAAATGGATGGGCGTTACGTACAAAGAAGATAAAGAAGTTGTTGTTAATAAAGTAAAAGAATTAATACAACAATCTGTTTATCCGCCAAAACTTTGGTAATGGAAAGCTTATTGAAAAGTATTATTAACACCTTTGAAATTCAATCTGAATTTGAATCGTTTCAAGAACTAAATTCTGGACATATTAATGACACTTTTTTAATTAAAACGAAACAAAAACCACAGTACGTTTTACAGAAAATAAACCGTACTGTTTTTCCGAAATCTAAAGAGCTAATTGAAAATAAAATTTGTGTTAGCAATCATTTGCAGCAGAAGTTAAAGCATTTGCCTCAACAAGAAATTCAACAAAAAGTATTGTGTTTTGTAAAAGCAAAGGATCGTACCTTTTTTTATGAAGATAAAGAGGGTAATTTATGGAATACATCGATTTTTATTGAGGATTCTATAACGCATTTAAAAGCTGAAAATACTCAAATTGCTTTTGAAGCTGGTAAAGCAACAGGCGAGTTTCTAGAATTGACAAAAGACATTGATATTACAAAAATCAATACTATTTTAGAAGATTTTCATTCTGTTACAGTAAGATATCATCAATTTAAAAAAGCACTTCGAAATGCATCAGAAGAGAAAATAAATCAATCAAAAAAGTTGATTCGTTTTATAGAAGAACACATCGAAGAAATGCAAGAAATTGATAAAGCAATTGAACAACATAATTTACCGTTAAGATTAACACACAACGATACTAAAATTTCAAACATTTTATTCTCAAAAGAAAACAAAGCATTGTGTTTAATTGATACCGATACGGTAATGCCAGGCGTTTTGCACTTCGATTATGGAGATGCAATTAGGGCACTTTGTAATACAGCCAATGAAGATGAAATAGATATCACTAAAATCGACTTTAATTTTGAATTTTTTAAAAGTTACACACAAGGCTTTTTTCAAGAGTCTAAGAGTGCTACACAACAAGAAATCAATTTACTGCCAATAAGTATAAAAATATTCCCTTTTATAATGGGTTTGCGTTTTTTTACTGATTATCTAAATAACAATATTTACTTTAAAACAACGTATCAGAATCACAATTTAGATAGAGCCATTAATCAATTTACATTCGTTAAAAAAATCACGAATCAATTTCCTAAAATCAAAGAGTTTCTTCAGACTCTAAAATGATTTTTATAC
>JBLHOD010000251.1:0-3005 GCA_047622545.1 Polaribacter sp.
TTTTTTTTAAAAAACAGCATGGATAGTAGCAAAGGAAGTAAAAAGTGAAATCCATAATGAATGGTAAATTTCAGCATTTAAAAGAGTTTTTTATAAATAACTAATAGCATTTGGCCCCTCCATAAATAAAAGGTCTAAAATTGATAAATTAGGTATAAAACCATGCTTATCATCAAACATTTGAATATAATTTTCTACTAATTTTTCTGGTTGTTGTTTTATCTCTGCCAACAATCTAAAGTCTTTTCCGTTAGGTTCAAATTTGTATTCTTGGGTCTTAGAAAAGTTAGTCTCTATTTGTAGCGCATCCGTTAAAAACAAAAAAGTGTCGATATTTAAATCCTGAAGATAGGTGTATTTTTTTTCAAAAATAGGAGCAAGATCATCTTCAAAAAACTCAAAAAACGGGGAAGTTCTATAGGCAATTTGTAGAGATTTAAAATGTTGGTCTTGCCAAGGGAAATCATTTTCTACTAATGTATCTCTTGTTTTTTTTCGACTATCTTTTGTTAGGTGTTTTACTGGTACACTTAGTAGTTGTTTACCATTGCTATTATATATATAACAACGATTTCTATAGCTTTGCTTCTGGAAATTATCATCTATTTCAAAAATTATTTTATCCGCTTTTACAATCTCTGAATATTGAGAAATAGGAGAGAAGTAAGTAGGTATAAATAATGACATGGTTTTTAGTCTTAAGTAAACAATCTTTCATTTGAAATCAAAAAACAAGCTTATATTTTTTAATTTATTCAATCAGATTTTAAAATTTTGCCAAAAGCCATAAACCAAAAGCCAAAAGCTATCGAAACCTGCTACTGAAAATTATTTTTTAGCTTTTTTTCCTTTATAAAAACTCCAACCAATATAAAGCGCAATGATTGCCAATACAAAATATCTGTAAGAAACAGGCTCCCCATCTCCACCAACAGTTGTAAACAGTCTATCCCATCTTATAGATTTTAACTTAGCAGTGAAACTTGGTGCATTTGCATCCCAACTAAACCAAATCATTACTGGCTTTCCTAAAACATGATCAAAAGGCACATAGCCCCAATAACGTGCATCTAAAGAGTTGTGTCGATTATCTCCAATTAAATAAAAATAATCTTGTTTAAAAGTATACGAATCTGCTTTTTCTCCGTTGATAAAAATATCATCACCATTTATGACTACATCATTGTATTCATAATTTTTGATGATTTGCTTGTAAAAAGGAAGAGATTCAGCATCTAATTTTACAGTAGCACCTTTTTTAGGGATATAAATAGGACCAAAATTATCTTGACTCCATTTTAATTTTTCTACATGCGGAAAAATTGCATTATCAGGTGCATGATTTATTTTTTTAACAGAAACGGTAAGAGGATATTTTTCAAGCCTTTCAACTTCCTCTTGTGTTAAATTAATGTTGATCTTATTATCAACATTAATCATTTTTAAACGTTGTGCAAATTGAGGATTCACACCACCGGCAACTTCTGTGTACAATGAGTCTGAGCCAATTTTGGTAAGATTACCATTTAGTTTTATAGCTTCTTGCACTTTATCATTAGTCCAATATTCTGATAAAATCTTATAAACTCCTGTTCTTTCTTTATCTAATAAAAACTTTGGATAGGTGTTTTGATCTATTGGTTCTTTACATTCAAAAGTATAATAAAATTGCAATTTTGCTCTGTACGGCAATACGTTCTTTTTACCATTAATGTAAAAATAACCATTTCTCATTTCAAGAGAATCGCCAGCAATACCAACGGAACGTTTTACATAATTTGTTTTTTTATCAACAGGTTTGTACGTAAATTTTCCGGAAGTATCTCCCCACATTGTTGCTAAAGAATCTGCGGGCCAATTAAAACAAACGATATCATTATTTTTAACTTTTTGCAAACCAGGCAAACGAGTGTAAGGTAATTGTGGTCTTTTAAGATATGAAGCTGTCCCCGTAAAAGGCAACGAATCATGCACCATTGGAGCCGCAATTACTGTAGACGGAACTCTTGCGCCATAATGAAACTTGCTTACAAATAAATAATCACCAACTAATAAAGATTTTTCTAATGAAGAAGTTGGTATCGTAAAAGGTTGCATAAAATAGGTGTGTACCAAGGTTGCAGCAATAATGGCAAAGGCAATAGAACTTACCCATTCGCCAAGTTCAGAGCGCGGTTTTACACTTCTTTCTGCATTGTATTTTGCGTCAGTTGCATAGTTGATATAAAAAATATACAAACCTAAAGTTACAATTGCTAAAAGGGAATCTAATTTCTTATAAAAACCAAAAGTTCTAATTGTTTCAATCCAAATAACAGGAAACATTAAGAGGTTTACAATAGGAATGAATAAAAGAATAATCCACCATTTAGGTCTGTTTATAATCTGCATTAAAACAATTCCGTTATAAATTGGAACGGCAGCTTCCCAAGCTTTTCTACCTGCTTTTACATAGAGTTTCCAAGTTCCTAAAAAATGTAGCACTTGTACCGCTAAAAAAAAGATGAACCATTGAGTATATGTCATAATTTCAATATTTTTAAAATCCTTTGAAAGGATGGTATTTTAATATTTATAAGGCGTAGAACTGAAAATTTGTTACACTATTTAATGGATGTTTAACACATCTTTCATAGAAAAAACGCCAGTTTTATCTGCAATCCATTCTGCGGCAATCACAGCACCTAAAGCAAATCCTTTTCTGCTATGCGCTGTATGTTTAATTTCTATGGTATCAACTTTAGACTCATACCAAACGGTGTGTGTGCCTGGTACATCTGGAATTCTTTTTGCCACAATTGCGATGTTTTCTTCGGATGTTTTTTCTCCTAATTCCCAATTATTTTTAGACGAGTTTTCTATAATTCCTTCGGCTAAGGTTATTGCTGTTCCGCTAGGAGCATCTAACTTTAATGTATGGTGAATTTCTTCCATAGAAATGTTATAACCTTCTATGGTATTCATCATTTTAGCGAGTTGTTTATTTAGTTCAAAAAATATATTTA
>JBLHOD010000252.1:0-3001 GCA_047622545.1 Polaribacter sp.
GCATTAATTGCTGGTGTAAATCTACGATGATTTAACCATTCATTAAACTCATTTTTATGAGTTTCTATAATTGACTCTGCAAAAGGAATTTCTTGTTGACGAATTGCCAAGGTTTTATCGGTAATTTTTGATAAATCATCGATGTTAATAAGCGTAACATTCTTTAAGTTTCTTATCTCCTTATCTACGTTAGCTGGCATTGATAAATCTAAGATTAGAAACTCTTTATCAGTAGGAATATGCGCTAATGTTATTGTTGGAGTATCTGACCCTGTAGAAACAATTAATACATCAGATTTTTTTACTTCTGATATTAAATTCTCTATCGTTGCTTTTCTGATTGACTGATGTTCCTTAACAAATTCGGTCGTCTTTTCTTCTGTTCTATTAATTAAACAAATCGATTTATTCTGGGTATATTCAGCTAGGTTTTTACAGGTATGTTTCCCCATTTTACCCAAACCAAAAACCAACATATTCTTTTGATTATAGTTTGATAAATTAGTAGTAATATATTGAACAGCAGCATAAGAAACCGATGTAGTTCCAGAGCTTAAATGCGTTTCATTTTTAACACGTTTACTAGCCTGCATTACATGATTTATTAACCTTTCGAAATAAGCATTTGTAGTTTTATGTTTTTTAGCCAGTTTAAATGAATTCCTTAACTGACCAACAATCTCATAATCTCCTAAAATTTGGCTATCTAAACCTGTTCCCATTCTAAATAAATGTGAAATCGCTTGTTGATTTTTATACACATTAGAAACAGTTGCAAATTCTTCTAAAGTTCCGTTAGAGTATTTACACAACAAATTAATTAATTGAAAAGGATGATCTGCAAAACCGGTAATTTCTGTTCTATTACATGTTGATAAAACAAAAATACCTTCCACTCCATTTTCTTTCGCCTCTATTAATAACTCAACTTGAGCTTCTTTAGTTAACGAAAATTTACCTCTAACATCAGCTTCTGCTTTTTTATAGCTAACCCCGATATTGTATAGATTCACTTGATGGTTTTTGGTTATCATGTATGTATTACAAAAAGTAGCTCAAAAGTAAAGACTTCTTTACAATAAAAGTATCGCTAAAAGAACTATTAATGTCGTTACACGTTTTTTAACTATTTAATGTTTAATAAAACTAAAAAAGATGTATTTTTACAGAAAAATAAGGTCTTCTATCGGTTTTTATATAGAACCATTCTAAATAGAAAGAATTCTTATCAACTTTTAAAAATGACAAAAAACAACGCAAAAAGTCCAACACAAGAAATAAGTATTGAAAATCAATTTTTCTTATTATACTTTGAAAACGAGAGCACTAAAACGCAACGTTTTGAAAGAGACATAGATAACTCTTTTATTCAGTTACATTTTTGTATTAAAGGAAACTCTAAGTTTTTATTTAATGAGGGTAATTATTCTTTTGATGTACAGAATCAACATTCAATATTACTATACAATCCACAACAAAAATTACCCATTAACTTAGAAGTTGAACCAAACACGTATTTGGTTTCTTTATTAATTTCTATAGAAAAATTTCATTCGTTATTTTCTAAAGAAGCAAATCACATCCATTTTTTAAGTGATGAAAACATCAACAGAAAATATTATAGCGACGATATTATTAAACCTTCTGTGTTAATTGTATTACAGCAAATCATCAACTCTAATGTAAATAGCTCCATCAAAGAGTTATTTATCAAAGGGAAAATTTACGAATTATTGAGTTTGCATTTTCAAAAGGAAGATGTAGAAAATGCCGATTTTTGTCCTTTTTTAGTTGACGAACAAAATGTATTAAAAATAAGAAAAGCAAAAGATATTATTATATCTAGAATGTCAGAACCGCCAAGTTTACAAGAGTTATCAAACGAAATCGGTTTATCATTAAAGAAGTTAAAAGAAGGTTTTAAACAGATTTATGGCGATACCGTTTATGGTTTCTTATTAGATTATAAAATGGAACACGCCCGAAGGTTATTAGAAAGCAATAAATACAATGTAAATGAAGTTGGCTCTAGAATTGGATACAGTACATCGAGTCATTTTATTGCTGCTTTTAAAAAGAAATTTGGAACCACTCCAAAAAAATACGTGAATTCTTTACAAAATAGTTAGATGAAGCAACTACATCACACAGAAATAGAAAACAAACAACAAGAATTTCCAATTACGATTGTTTGCGACGCGATTAGAACTCCAGAAAACATCGGAATGTGTTTCAGGATTTCAGAAAGTTTTGGTGTACAAAAAATCTACTTACATGAAACTTCTCCGTCTATAGAAAACAAAATTGTAAAGAAAACAGCTAGAAATACACTCGCTCAAATTGAACATGAAACATATGCTGATTTTAACAAGCTCATCAACCAATTAAAATCAGAAGGAAATACTATTATTGGTGTAGAAATCACTAATGAAAGCATCGAAATTCAAGATTTTAATTTTAAAAATCATCAAAAAATTGTTTTACTTTTGGGAAGTGAGCGCAACGGAATTTCAACTATAAATTTAGTAGACAAAACAGTTGCAATACCAATGTATGGTAGAAATTCTTCTATGAATGTGATTCATAGTTTATCAATCGCGTTGTACGAAGCAACGAATCAATTAAAAAAGTAAAAATGTCATTCCCGAGAAATCGGGAATCCACAAAAAAAAAAAATAGATTCCGTCAAGTGCGGAATGACAACTAAAAAGATACTAAAACAAGTTCAGCATACATATGAAAGGAGTTTTATTAATAAATTTAGGATCGCCAGATAGTACAAAAACAAAAGATGTTCGTAAATATTTAGACGAATTTTTAATGGACGAACGTGTAATTGACATTCCGTATTGGAAACGTTGGTTATTGATAAAAGGAATTATTTTAAACGTAAGGCCAAAAAAATCTGCTGCTGCATATAAAAAAATCTGGTGGAAAGAAGGTTCGCCATTAGTTGTAATTTCTGAGCGTTTTGCGAAAAAGGTAGCTAATAACACAGAAA